>CAYYKC010000092.1:0-10069 GCA_964471605.1 uncultured Akkermansia sp.
TTTAGCGACCTGAATCTCCAGAGAGTATGACACAACTCAAATGCGTTTGCCCTGTACTGCACCGTTTTGGCTTGCCCCGGCAGGTAACACGTGATAGGCTGTGGGAGAGTTTATCCGAATACGCTGTCCCATGAACGCCCGATACCAAATGCTGATGATTCTCTCGGTCATGTTGACTACCGCTGTCACTATTCTGCTGTTCGGGGAAAAGACGGCGGGTTATTCATCACTTGTGGTGAGCAGCGTATTGGTCGGTTCGGCTACTATCTGCTGCCTGCGAATGCCCGGAAAGCCATATTGGGTGCAGGTGTTGCTCTGCTGGGGTGCCACCCTGTGTCTCTGCCTGTCGGTGCTTCACCCAACTGCAAACAGTAACCCGCCCCATCCTTACATGGAGTGGTTTGCCGTTTACCTGCTGATACTCATTCTGCCGCCCTTATTTTTGCTGGAAGCACTGGTGATTCGGCTGGTATTTTGCCTGAGCAGATCAGCTAAGAAGGCAGACACCCTGCACAAGCACTTCATGACCGCAGTTGAAGCGGGTAATGTCGAGCGCGTCAAGGCGCTGCTACCCGATATCTGCATCAACGATACGAATGAGCGCCACGAAACGGCCTTGCAACTGGCTGTTCTGAACGCTACGGACACCATTCAGCTCCGGCAGGGCGATGCATTACCCATCGCCCGATTGCTCCTGCAACACGGAGCAGATGCCAAAGGATGCCTCAATGCCATCGTGGAACGGCATGAACTGAACTTTGAAGCAACCGACCGGGATTCTCCCTCCTATAGCACCGCAGTAGCCCACGCCGTAGAGCTGATTCCCCTGCTCTCTGCCGCAGGGGACACCATCAGCGCAGAGGCACTGAGCTCCGCGCGCTACAACTGCGACCCCGCCATCCAACAGGCTCTCATGCAGGTGAAACAAACCCCAATCGAGTTACCGGAGGAATGAATCGGCGCCACCTCCTCAGCATTGCTCCAGCAGCGTCACAAGCCGCTCGGCATGCTCTGCCGCTTTGGCATGGATGTGTGCCAGGAACTCGGGATTTTCGCGCATCTGGTACGACACGCCGCCGGTGGACACCGTACCGACATATTCCATACCCGTGAACTGGGTCGTAGCTTTCAGGAATTGGAAGAAGGGGTCAAAATCCATGGCCTCTGCGGGTGCGCCGGTCGTATAGGAAAGCACAAGCTTCTTGCCGCGCAGCTTGTCGCCCGTGGAACCGTGGGAAAAACCATGCAGGAAGGTCTGCTCCATCCAGCGGTGCAGAATGGACGGCGCAGAGAACCAGAAAACCGGGAATTGCAGCACGATGACATCTGCCCACAGCAGTTTTTCCTGCTCTGCCGCCGCATCAATGGCAAAATCGGGGTAGAGCTCGGACAGATGCGCCTGACGGCTCTGCGGCAGCTTCTCTGCCAGAATGCCGAGTATCTGCTTATTGGCCACGGAGTCGTTCAAATCCGTGTGCCCGGAGACGATGAGGATGTTTTTCATAAGTCTTGAGATGAGTTCAGGGGTAAACAAGTTCACATTCTGCACATTTTTTGCCGCAGAATGTCGGTTTCAGATGCTTCATGCCGTAGACGGGGATGCGAATGTAAAAAGCGCCGTTCGGCTCACAAAGCAAGGGTGTATAGCCCGGGTGGGGGGTCTCCCTCACCTGCATATCCAGCGAGCAGGCTTTCTCACCCAGAGTTGTAAGACAGTACTGATAATATACCATCTGCAGCGGAGTACCATCCGCGCGGCGACCTTCAGCCATCACCTGATAAAAAGGCACCGTCCCCTCACCCGTATCTAAGCCCGCCGTCAAAACCCGAAACGCCCCCGGCTCGGGAGCCGCCTTGGCATTCGGCGGCTCGCCCGGCGTCATCAGCATCGCCATCACCAGCACCAACAGACAGATGCTCATGATGCCGATATGAATCAGGAATCGCTTGTTTTTCATGGTTGGAGATTCCCCTACAATCTACCGCAATATACGCGCTCCTGCAAGCCAAATTTCTTGACACTGCAAAACCTACTTGTTATCCTCCGAATATGGGAAAGAAAAAGAAGGACGCGTCTGAATCCACCGGGCGCATGCCGGAGGTAGCACCCGGTGCCATCGCAGAGGCACAGGAGTTTCTGCGCGGCATTGAGTCGCGCCGCCGTTCTTTCTCGCCGGATGCCAGCGAGCTGACGCCGCGCCGACTGCAGCTCATCCAACGCATCCGCAAAGCCTTTGCCGGAGTGAGCTGTCATCGGGAGGTGCGGGTGCTGCTGGGGGCAGAAGCGGAGGATGAATACCGGTCCGCCGATGCTCAATCCGTGCTTGGCCTGATGGAGGAGCGGGATAACTGGGAAGCCATACCGGATGATTTGTTATTTGCCTGTTCCTGCGCGCTGACCTATGTTGGACCGCACGCGTACCGTTTCCTGCTTCCCCGATTCCTCATCGGCGCGTTGCAAGGGGTGGTGGAAATCTACCCCGGTTCCTCCCCCACCAAAGATTCGGAAGTTTTCAGCCGCTATCAGATGGCCTATCTGGATGAAGCCCAGCGCACTTGCCTGTCAGACTACATGAACCTGGAGTGCGTGGAAGAGGGGCGTATCCAGCGCAATCAGTTCCTTCCATGGGAACACGATGAGTACCGAACCGACTACGCCGCCTCCATGGACTACAGAGAATACGGCAAGCTCCTCATCCAACGCTTCCTTGACCGGGAAAAAAGCGGCTGCTGAATTCCATGCTTCTACACTCCCCCGGCCCCTCTGAATTTCCCCGGACAGAACCGAGACTCTGCATACCATCAATCAGGAGTCCGGTCAAATAGTTTCACCTGTTTCGCTGCGTCCTTTCATTGTTTATCTTCCTAACTTACAGCTTGACGCCCAAAGATGAGCGCGATATACTGGGGGCATGGATAAGGCTACCCGATACCTCCGACGCTTCTGCGACATCTGGCTGGCGGTATTCTGTACCCTGACTCTGCCGTGGGGCGGCGTGGTGTATGCATCCATTGTGGTGGCTGTCTACCTGTTCACGAGAAAGAGTAATCATACATGTTGGAGGATTGCTATGGCGGTGGGATGCCTTTCACTCTGCTACATGCTCTTCCCTCTGTGGGAGTTCATGCAATGGAAACAAGCGGGGCATTGGGACGCACAAGAGGGGCTTTTTTATGTCTTTCTTTTCGCAAAGCAATCCGCCATCAGCATGGTCAGTATCCTTTCGGCCTACTGCCTCAGCCTCGCCATCCGCAATCTCCGTGCCTGATTCCGATTTTCCCCCATGAACCACAAGAGAACAAAGGCTCGGCAACCTGATACCAAACGCAGGAAACGCATCAGAAACAGCATCAGGCGGTTGCTTTCACCCGAGCAGCAGCTGTTGGAGGCCGTGAGAAATCAAAAGCTCGGGCATCTGGAGCACCTCATTGCAAACGGGGTCGATGTCAACACGCAAGATGACCTTCATTACACCCCGCTTGCTCTGGCCGCATGGAGCGGGCGGTCCGATGTCCTGCAAGTTCTGCTGCAGGCAGGGGCGGCCGCGTGTATTAACCAACGAGACAGGGAGGAAGGTATCACGCCCCTGCATGCCGCAGTCATCGTTTGTCGCGATTTGGAATCTGCCTCCCCCGACAACGTATTCCGCCTGATAGCAGCAGGAGCAAACCCCAACATCCCCGACTGCGATGGCTGGAATCCCCTGCACTCCTGCGCCTTTTATCACTTGCCGCAGCTCATCCCCGCCCTGCTCGCAGCCGGGGCAGACCCCACCCAACGGGACAATTGGGAACACACCCCGGCTGATATCGCAGCAGGAAGAGGATTCGCCGATATCACGGTCTTACTCTCCGGCCGGACCGGATGAATTACTCGCTCCACCAACGGTCGTACATCCGACTTGCCGCCCATTTGCAGAACCGAAACCAGAAATAAAGCCCGATGCCGTATAACAAGTGAAACAGTTTTCTGTAACCGTGGTACAGAGCATATTCCCCCATGTTTATCCCCATCAGCTCAAGGCAGAACAGAACCGTCAGGACGGACAGAACAAACAGACCAATCGCCGCGATACTCACCACGCGAAGCTCCCTGTCACGGAACAGAAAACACATTGTTCCCGCCAGCATGCCCATACACAGAATGGTCAGCATGAGCGCCCCGTAGATACTTTCCTGCATCATGTCCACCAAAGCAAGTAGTGATGTAAAGTTAATCCCCGAAGATAGGGTGATTGCGGCGGTCCTCCCGGCGCTCGACGTAGCATATATAGCATCCCACGGCACAAGCAAGCGGATAGTGCTCCGGATTTTCCACCGATACGCTGTGTAGGTGGTATTTACGGATGGTCAGGGCGGCCCCGAGCAGGGCGATAGGATAGGTGTAATCCGCGCGGTCTAATCCGCAGCGCGCCGAAACAGAGGTATCCACCAGCTCCGTGCGGCCGTCCGGCAAACGCAGGGTAAACTCGGGACTGCTGAAAACGGGGCGGTCAATATGGCAGAGAATGTTGCCGGCGGCATCCTCAATAACAGGTTTATTCACGATGATACTCAGCGGAAAGCGAACGGTGTTGCGACAACGCAACATCGGCTTCTTCTTCGGGTCAAGAATCTCAAAGTATTCATCCCTCTTGCGGCAGCAGCAGCAGCCGTCGTCAAACCTCATGTACTTGCTTTCGAAAAATAACATAGGTATACGAATCAGGCAGAAACTTTCAGTACAAGCACACCGCCGACGATGAGCACCACTCCCAGCATCCGCAGAAGAGAGGCAGAGTCACCAAAGCAACAGATACCTATCAGGAAGGTACAGGCAGCGCCCACCCCGGTCCAAATGGCATAGGCCGTGCCGATAGGTATCTGCTTCTGCGCCAGATACAGGAACACGCCGCTGAGCGCCATGGTCACCACGGCAAACGCTATCCAGAGCCAGCGACACCCCGACCCCGCCGCCGCCAATTTCATGCCGACGGGCCAACCGACTTCGCACACCGCAGCCACCAATAGCCAAATCCATGCCATGCCCCCGATTATACGGACTTCTCCCCTGCGGAGCAAGGATAAAAAATCGGCGGTCACAGGACCGCCGAATCAGAAGGTTCAATTGCTGCTGCGGGACTTGATGTCCATAATCAGCTGTGCATTACTGGGACAGCGCCGCAAGAAGAAAAGGAGTCGCTCCATGGCATCCGTCGGCTTGTAATTGGCCAGACCGCGGCGAATGAGGCGCACCTTCTCCAGCATCATTTCCGGGAGGATGAGTTCTTCGCGGCGTGTGCCGCTCTTCAGAATATCGACCGCCGGGTAGATATACATCTCCGCGATACGGCGGTTAAGCACCAGCTCCATGTTACCGGTTCCCTTGAATTCCTGGAAGATGAGTTCATCCATGCGGCTGTTGGTTTCCACTAGTGCCGTGGCAAGAATGGTGAGCGAACCGGCAGCGCGGGTATTGCGAGCCGCTGCAAACAGACGGCGGGGCGTTTCCAGCGCACGGGCATCAATACCGCCGCTCATGGTGCGTCCGCTGCCGCGCTCCGCATTGTTGTATGCGCGAGCCAGACGGGTGATGGAATCCATGAGGATGAGGACGTGCTTCCCGTTCTCCACAAGTCGCTTGGCGCGTTCGATGCACATCTCGGCCATGCGACAGTGTTCGCGCACGGGGCTGTCATTGCTGGAGGCGAAGATTTCCGCCTCGGGGAGCTGGCGTTTGAACTCGGTCACTTCTTCCGGGCGTTCATCCACCAGCAGCACCATGAGGTGCAAATCCTCACCGTAGTTCTTGATAGCCCCCTCCGCAATGTGCATCAGCAGCGTCGTCTTGCCGGTGCGGGGCGGGGCGACGATGAGCCCGCGCTGCCCCCGTGCCACGGGAGCCATGAGGTCGAGCGTGCGGGTTGTGAAGCGGGAGGACGTTGTCTCGAAAGCCAGACGGTGCGTGGGGTTGACCGCCTTCAAATCCTCAAAATGAGGAGCGGCTGCCGCCTGCTCCGGGGGAAGGCCATTGACGGCACTCACCGAGATGAGCTGGTGGCCGCGCTCGTACCGCTGCGCCATACCGCTCACCTGCACATACGGACGCAGGCGATGGGTCGTGATGATATCCTCCGGCACATAGATGGCGGTTTCCGAGGGTGCCCAGTTATTGTCTGCCGTGCGGATAAAACCGAACCCCTTGGACGTAATCTCCAGAATACCCGTCAGCGGCTCAGGGTCGCCCACCGGGACATAGGCGCGGGAGGGAGCCTGTGCATTCTTTTCACGCCGTGCAGCTTCGCGATATTTGGCGATATTGTTGCGGCGAGCCTCGGCGCGTTCCTGCTGCAATTTGGCAGGATCGCGCTGGGGGCGTCCCTGTCGGCGCGGCTGGTGTCCGTGCTGCTGGCGTTGAGGACGGGCATGCGGCTCGCGGCTGTCTTCCCGGTTTTCCCGATTGTCGGCAGGATGCCGGGTAAAGGACTTGCGGAAGAAGCGGGGACGCGGGGAACTGGTTCTTTCATCTGGCGCACTCATGGCGTCGAAAGGGAGAGAATAGAGAAATGCGGCAGGCGGTCACCGGGAAAACGGGCTGTACCGCCCGCCGCAGATTCCTGTTAAACAAACAATGAAGAAAAATCTGAATGAACTGAGAGAGAGTATCAGAGCTGTTCCAGCACAGCTTCATCAATCTCAAAGTTGGAGAACACGTTCATGGTGTCATCATAATCGTCCAGCAGTTCATAGAGTTTCATGACTTTCTGGGCGGTCTCCACATCGCTGATGACGGTGGGATTCTGAGCCACGGAGATGAGCTTCATGCCGGTCACGCTCTTACCGGCAGCAGCCAGGGCCTCGGACACGGCCTGCAGGTCGGTCGGACCGCAGATGAAGGCCCATTCACCCTCGCTCTCACCTTCCTCGAACTCATCTGCCCCACAATCCATGGCAAGTTCCATGGCATCATCCTCCGTGAGGGAGGCATCATTGATACGCACCTCACCCTTACGGTCGAATTGATAGGAAACGGAGCCGGGCGTGCCCATATTGCCGCCGTTGCGGGAGAAGATGGTGCGCAGCTCAGAAGAGCAGCGGTTGGTGTTGTCCGTGGCCACCTCCACGATGAGAGCCGTCCCGGCGGGGCCGTAGCCCTCGTAGGTCATCTCCTGAATGGCTGCGCCCTGCAACTCGCCGGTACCCTTCTTTACAGCACGGTCGATGTTATCCTTGGGCATGGAGGCCGCCTTGGCGCCTTCAATGGCGGCACGCAGACGCGGGTTGGTATCCACATCACCGCCGCCGCTTTTGGCAGCCAAGGTGATTTCGTGGGAGTAACGGGCAAATATCTTACCTTTCTTCGCGTCGGCGGCAGCCTTCGTGAACTTAATCTTGGACCATTTGTTATGACCTGACATAATCTGGAATTGGTTGAAGCAGATGCCGGGACTCAACAGCCTGTCAGACTAGGCTGCGATTACCACAGGCAGAACCCCGGAATCGGCGGGGCTGATGTTTCCTCCGGCAGCACCAACATGCGCTGGCTCGGAGAGCGTTTCCGCCGTATTTCCGCCATCAGGCGAAGAAACAGGGTTCAAATAAAATCGAGCTGACAGGATTCGAACCTGCGACCTCTTCGTCCCGAACGAAGCGCGCTACCAGCCTGCGCTACAGCTCGATGTATTAGGACAGGGCAATTCTACATCATTTTGCACGTTTGGCAAGCATAATCTTGCATTTTTTGCGTCACGTTTTTTCGAAAAAGAAAAAATGGGGGCTCCACGACAAGGTGGAGCCCCTGAATACAAAGCAGGTAGTAAGCCCTGCCGGAGAGAGAGATAAGAGTTTACTGGTTGCGCGATTTGTAGGTTTCGCGAGCCTCCATATCGGCAGCGGTGTTTTCCTTCACCTTGTCCAGCGCATGCTTGGCGGCAAGAGCCACATCATCATCAGCATCTTTGCTGTAACGGTTCAACAGGTTGACAACCCACTTGAAGTCACGCAGGGAGGCCAGATTCTTAATGATACTGAGCTTATCCTTGCGGGATTGCTCCAGCTTCTTTCGCTCTTCCATGATTTTATCCAGTTCCGGGCCTTCGCCGATGAAGAGGGTGCTGTCGGGGTCTGACTTATTGATGAGATCCTGCACCTTCGAGGTATCAGCAAAGGGCGCTTCGCAGAACAGGTTGAGAATCTTTTCTGCATCGGCATCCGAACGCTCGCGATTCTGACGGAACACAGTGGAGATGACGAGCTTGATATCGTCCTCATGATCCTTGCTGCCCTTGGCCATCTCCTGCAATTCCAGCACATAGTCCAGAATCTCATCATCGCCCCAGTAGCTGATGAACGTGAGATTGACATCATTCCATTTCGACTTATCGCTCAGCTCGCTCTTGTAGTGAGCCAGCGCCTTGTCGGAACAAGCCTTGGCCATGATGGTGCAGCAGTCGCCACGCAGCTTTTCATTGAGGCCATCGAAAATCTGGTTGCCGATGGAAGCCTTCTCGGCTTTCTCGCTGTCATCCATCATGCGGAGGATGTTATCCAGACAGATGCTGAGGGTGTTAGCCAGCTGCTTATCCGTGTTCTCATTGCTGAGCAGGGCAATCAGCTCGGGCACATCGCTCTTACCGACACGAAGGCCGATGCATTCCCAGACGGCTGCGAGCGCCTTGGTCTTGCCGGCCCACTGAGGTTTGGCATCCACATCTGCCGCCAGTTTACGCAGGTGCACATTCACCTCGTTGTTACCGGCAATGGCGATGCGCTGCATGAGCCAGCGGAAGAGGCCGGAATCAATCTTGTCGCACTTTTTGCCAACGATGTCGAAGATGTACTTACAGATTTCCGGGTCACTTTCGGCCGCAAGGCCCAGCAGCAGGCAGGAGGTATAACCCACCGTCTTGATGGGATCCTTGCCGTAGAGGTTGGAGCCGGTTTCACTCTTCACGAAGGGGTCAACAATAACCTCCATGAGAGCCTTGGCATCCTTGCGGGTGCAGGTGGTGTCCACGCCCTTGGCCTTGGCATCGGCCAGCGTATCCACGCCTTTCTGGTTGATGTCCTGAGCGCGCAGCAACAGGGTCTTGATGTAGGCACGGTGCTGCTCGATACGCTCCTGCTTGGCATTCTCATTGATGACATACCAGGTACAAACGCCGGCAGCAATCAGCAGAACACCGCATCCGATGATGAACGGAAGCTTCTTCCAGGCAGGAACGGCAGAAGCCTGACGCTCCAGCTCAGCCAGATAGGCATCGCGGGCAGCAGCTTCGGTCTCGGCGGCTTCCTCCTCAGGCGTCAGAGTGGGAGCCGCTTTCTTCTTCTTTTTCTTCGGGCCTGCCGTCCCTGCTCCTGCGGGCGCACCGGAGACGAGCGCACCTGTCTTTCCGGCCGGGCGGGAAGACTTGACTTTGGCCGCAGGTGCAGGCTCGGCGGCTTCCAGTTCCCGGGCAACTTCCACGGTTTCTGCGGCAGCCTGTTCCGCGGCGGCGGCGGCCTCGGGGGATTCAGCCTCAGCCGTTGCAGCGGCTTCGGCCGCAGCCTGTGCAGCCTGATATTCGGCCATCTGACGATTATACTCCTCCATCTGGCGGTTGTATTCCTCCATCTGGCGTTCGTATTCGGCCTGCGCCTGACGGGCGGCCTCTTCCTCGGCAGCCTTTGCAGCAGCGGCGGCCTCTGCTTCTGCGGCCTTGGCGGCTTCTGCCTCGGCGGCTGCGGCGGCTGTGGCTTCAGCAGCAGCGGTGTCAACCTTTACCTCGGGAGCCGGAGTCTTCTCTGCGGCTGGGGCTGCGGGTTTCGTCTTCGGCTGAATGGCTTTGCCGTCCGAGCCCTTGAGCGTGACACGGGTGGCAGGCGCGGATCCGGAACTGACGAGAGAGCGGCGCGGCGCAGTAGGCGCTGCGTTTGTTTTCAATTTAGGAGTGGCCATGTCTTTGCTGAAAATTTAATGTGTAGAGACATGATACCTTTATCACATTTCCCCACTGATTGCAATAACGGAAATGCACATAGCGCTTTTTTTCTCCCGCGTGAAAAGTGTAAAAACAAAAGCAACGCCCAAAAGTCTCCCAAAAAGTCTCCG
>CAYYKC010000093.1:0-10019 GCA_964471605.1 uncultured Akkermansia sp.
ACGCTGGGTGGAAACTTGGTGTTCATATTTTACAGAAAGAAGTATACACCAGCTCGTAGTGAAAGGTGCGACGCATTTTTTTTTCTGTATAATTAGTAAGATGAGGAAAGTTTTAACTCTGTTCTCCATGGTTTGTGCCGCCGTTTCCGCGTTCTCCCCAGTCATCGGTAGTGTTGCGTCGGTGACTACATTCCGCTCTGCTCAAACAGTATACGGGCGTAACATGCGGGCAATGGATGTGCAGAACGAGGTGCTGCGCGGCACGGCTCCGTCCGCAGCAGGACGCTATGCGGTGCTGAGTGGCTCGGCAGTGCTGTGGGACGGGGAGGCCGGGCAGTCGTTTGAGGTGAAGGTGCCGCGCGGTTGTAAGAAGCTGTACCTGCTCGGGAGCGTGGAGACTGCATGGCCGCAGTTGGTGTGGTCTGCCGGCGAGTCTGAACGCATTGAAGCGGCTGAAGCTCCGATACTGGATGCTGCCGCATACGGGATGAAAGCGGATGGCTCCGATGCAGGGGCTGCCCTGCGCCTTGTCATCAGCGAGGCTCGGGCTCTGGCTGCTGCCGGGGCTCGGAAAGTTCGCATTTCCCTTCCGAAGGGAACTTATCATTTTTACCCATCTGCTGCACAGCAGATGAGCCTCTACATCTCCAACCATGACCAACAGGATTTCCTGCCGGTGGGTATTCCTCTGGTGGATGTGAAGAATATCGAGCTGGATGGGCAGGGGAGTACCTTCATGTTTCATGGGCTCATGCAGCCCATGCTCATCATGGACAGCCGCAATGTCACCTGTCGCAACATCCGTTTTGATTACGCCACGCCTTTCTATGCAGAGGGAAAAATCGTGGCGATAGAGGATGGCAAGACCACGCTGGAAATACCTGAGCGCTTTTCCTGGTGCGTAGAGAACGGAAAGTTCTTTACGCGCGGGGATGGCTGGCAGGTGCGAGCCGCTACCGCTCTCGGCTTCCATGAGGATGGCCGCATGGTTGCCACCGGGCGCGCCGGAGATGCTTACTGGGGTGGCAAGGCCACTCAGGTGGGCAAAAATCGGGTGCAGTTTGAGCAGGATGCCCGCCGCCTCGGTTTTGATGTGGGGCAGATTCTGGTGCTGCGTATCTGGAATCGGCCCTATCCCGCCATGGTGTTGCATCAGGCAGAGAATACCCTGCTGGAGGACGTAGTGTTCCACAGCTCGCAGGGCATGGCGCTGCTGGCACAGATGAGCCGTGATGTGACCATTCGCGGCGGTGGCTGCGTGCGAGGGGATGTGCGGGTTCATACTTCCGGGGCGGATGCAACCCATTTCTCCAACTGCGGGGGGCGGATTTCAGTGAGGAACGCGCTTTATGAGGGAATGATGGATGATGCCATCAATGTGCATTCCACCTGCCTGAGCATTGAAAAGGTGATTTCTCCCTGTCAGGTGGAGCTGCGCTTCATGCACTCGCAGGCCGTCGGGTTCGATGTCTTCCCGGTGGGCAGTACCCTTCAGTTCATCAAGGGGAAAACGCTGGAAAATCACCCGTCATTGGGCAAGGCCGTTGCCGTGGAACGGGTGGATGAGTGCACCGTGCGCCTGACGCTGGAGAAGCCGCTGCCGGAGGGTATCGGAGTCGGCGATGCGGTAGAGAATGCGGACTATTACCCCTCTGTGGATTTTTCGCACAACATCGTGCGGGCCAACCGGGCACGCGGAACGCTGTTTACCACGCCGGAACCGGTGGTGGTGGACGGCAATCAGTTCATCGGCAGCAGCGGCTCGGCTATCCTGTTGGCCGGTGACGCTCAGGGCTGGTACGAAAGCGGGCGTTGCCGCAATGTCATTATCCGCAACAATCTCTTTGATCATAACCTCATCTGCCGCTACCAGTTTACGGAGGGCATCATCTCTATCTACCCGGCGGTGAACGACCCCGCCGGTCAGAACGAGCGTTACCATGAGAATATCCTCATCGAAAACAATACCTTCATCACTCACCGCGTGCCGTTGATTTATGCCATTTCGGCTGACAATATCATTTTCCGTAACAACAAGGTGACGGTGGATGATCAATACGCCCCCATGCACGATGGAAAACCCTTTATCCTGAAGCATTGCGGGAAATGGATAAGTGATTACCCCGCTGAATGAGGCTGTTGAGCTTGCTGTCTCACGGCAGAGCCTGCAGGAAATCGGCCAGCGCCGTGTGGCCGTTTTCCCGGGCAAGGTCGGCGGCGGTTCGACCGTCTTCGTTGCGGAGATGGGGCAGGGCGCCGGAGTCGAGCAGGAGACGTACCACATCCTCGTGCCCGTTCTGTGCAGCGAGCATGAGGGCGGTTGTGCCGTCCGGCGGCAGGTCTCCCTCTGTGGGGAAGAGGACATCGTTCGGCTGATGCCCGCGTTTCAGCAACTCGCGGACGCAGGAGAGAAGCCCGCCCTGCGCGGCACTCATGAGCAAGGTCTGCTTGCCGGGAGTGTGGTTGGGGGAAAGGTCGGTGCCGGCGTTGATTAATTCTTTGACGATGGTTTCGTGCCCCTGCTCCAGGGCTTCCATGAGCGGCGTTTTTCCGCACCGTGAGAGGGCTCGGGCAGAGGCACCCATGCGGAGAAGCTCCCGCAGTTCCGGCAGCAGTCCGTGGCGGGCTGCGAGAATGATTTGGGACTCTCCGTCTTCGGTGACAGAATATATGTCCGGGTGGGCACCGGCTTCGCGGAGGAGTTGAATCACATCCGCACTGCCGCCTTTCAGCGCATAGGTCATGACGCTTCCTCCCTTGGAAGAAATGGCTTCTGCATCTGCCCCTGCTTCCAGCAAACGCCTCGTTATTCCCGGGAATCCGGCTTCTGCCGCCAGCATGAGTTGGGTTTCCCCATTATCATCCGGGGTGTCAGCTTCATATTGAGCCCCCGCTTTTTCCAGAAGGTGCAGCAGGTGTTCATTCCGGCAGCGGAGGGCATCGCACAGATAGTTCCAGCCCACGAGCTCCGCATCGAATGTTGCACCATTTTCCAGAAGCAGGCAGGCGATATCGCCATCGCCATTCGACAAGGCCATCGGAAGATGCTCGGTGGCTTTGTTGCGGAGGGCTTTCTGCTTTTTCTCCTCGCGCAGCATGAGCCTGACGCAGTCGAGGTCGCCGCTGTCAACGGCGTGACGGAAAGCGTGATAGCCGTCGTTGTCTTTCAGACTGATTTTGGCACCGTGCTTCAGCAGAATTTCCGCCACGTTGGCGTGTTTGTGTATCAGGGCAAGCATGAGCGGAGTCCATTTCTCCTCCGTACTCGTTGCATTGGGGTTGGCCTGTTCACGGAGGAGTTGAAGAACGAAATCGGCGCAGCCTCCGATGGCGGCATGGTGCAGCAGGGTGTACCCATTATCGTCCTCCAATACAGGCGTTATTTTGGCGCCGTGTTTCAGCAGCGCGTTGACCACATCTTCATTTCCTTCTTGAAGCGCAACGGCCAGCACGGTTTCGCCGATGTCGTTCTGGGCGTTCACATAGCTGCCGAGCTTCAGGAATTCTTTCATGCGGCGGATGTCCCCCTGCTGCACGGCATGAAAGAGCGCTGTCATGTCGGCCTCGTCACCACGATGAATATCAAGCTCTGCTCCTGCTTGCCGGAGCGTGTCGTAAAACAGGGCGGTGGAGGCCCTGACACCGTAATCTGCGGCGGTCAGCCCGTAGGAATCCGCAGCATTGATATCAGAACTGATGCTGATGAAACATTGCAGAATATCCGGTCGCACCAGAAAGGCGGCATTGTTCAGAAGCGCCATGTGCAGCAACTCTGCCACCCAGGGATAGCCGCTGCAAGCATCGGGATTCTTTTCCCAGGCCGCGACTTGTTGCCGGAAGCGGGCGGCAATGTTCATGAAGGTCTCCTTATCATCGAGCAGGCAGTTGCCGCTGTTGAAGAAATTCAGAGAATCAAGGCTTCGCAATGCCTGCGCCGGAGTGAGTGACTGCGGCGCGGTTTCAGCAGTTGCCGGAGCCGGTGATGCCGGGGCGGCGAGTACGGTGTCCGCCAGCAGGGTACAGCTCAACAGAACCAGCGTAAGTCTTTTCATAGGGGGGAGGAGGAGAACGGTTACTTCTCGTAGAGTACGAGCCGGAAGCCGTCGAACTGCTCCACCGGGATGCTGCGGAGGAAGTGGTGAGCAAACTCCGGGAACCAGGTGTCTGCCGCATATTCTCCCTGCACCTCGGAGACATAGAGCTTCTTCATTTTCGGCAGCAGGTGGGCGTATATCTGCGCGCCGCCGATGACCATGACCTCGCTGTCCATCAGCTCCAGCTCGGACAGCTCGTCCACGCTGCGGATGACCGTGGCACCCTCAGCCGTAAAGGCGGTATCGCGGGTGAGAACGATGTTCTGCCGACCGGGCAGGGGACGACCCAGAGACTCCCAGGTCTTGCGCCCCATGAGGATGGGATGCCCCATGGTGAGGCGTTTGAAGAGTTTCATATCCTCCGGCAGACGCCAGGGGATGCTTTGTCTGATGCCGATGGCGCGGTCTGTCGCCATGGCCACGACTCCTGTGAACGTGGGGGTCATACGGATACAGCTGCTTTGATGTGCGGGTGCGGGTCGTAATTCTCCAGGGTGAAGTCGGAGAAATCGAATCCGTCAATCTCGGTCACATCCGGATTGATTTTCATGGTGGGCAGGGGGCGGGGGGTGCGGGTGAGTTGCAGCCGGGCCTGCTCCAGATGGTTGCTGTAGAGGTGGAGGTCACCATAGGTATGGATGAACTCGCGGGCTTCATAGCCGCATACCTGTGCCATCATCTGCAGCAGCAGGGCATAGCTGGCAATGTTGAAGGGAACACCCAGAAAGAGGTCACAGCTGCGCTGGTAGAGTTGCAGGCTCAGCCCATGCTTTTCTCCCTCCTTCTGTGCGGGAATCACACAGAACTGGAACAGACAGTGACAGGGCGGCAGTGCCATGCCGTCCACCTCTGCCACATTCCATGCCGTCACCAGGTGGCGGCGGCTCCAGGGATTGTTTTTCAGGCTGTCCACAAGCTTGGCAATCTGGTCGATACTACCGCCCTTGCCATCCGGCCAGGCGCGCCATTGGGAGCCGTACACGGGCCCCAGATCACCGTTTTCATCCGCCCATTCATCCCAGATGCTCACGCCGTGTTCCTGGAGGTAGCGGATGTTGGTGCTGCCCTTCAGAAACCAGAGCAGTTCGTAGATGATGGAGCGCAGGTGCAGCTTCTTGGTGGTGAGGCAGGGGAAGCCCTCCCGCAAATCAAAGCGAGCCTGACGCCCGAACACACCGATGGTGCCGGTGCCGGTGCGGTCCTGTCGTCCCACGCCGTTGGTCAGCACATCATCCAGCAGCTCCAGATATTGTTTCATGAGCGGGGGAGGTGGGTATCAGCTCATTTACAGCCCGAGAGCCACGCGAATCTGCTCCGCATAGCGGGCGGCTTTTTCCGCAAAGCTCAGCTCGGTATCCTTGTACAGGATGCCGCGGGAAACATTGATGGTGGGAGGTGCCTGGCGGGTGCCGCCGGTAAGAGCAGAGAGGTCGCCGCCCTGAGCCCCCAGTCCGGGGATGAGCAGCGGAGCATCCGGCAGTTCGGTCAGAATTTCACTGCTGGCGTTGGTAAGCCCCACGACCATGCCTACTTCCGTAGCACTGTTTTCGGAACGGGAGCGTTCCACCATATCGCCTACCAGCTGGTAGACCTTCCGTCCGTCGGCCAGGATTTGGCGCTCCACATCGGCGGCACCGGGGTTCGTGGTGACGGCCAGCAGGTAGACCGCCTTGCCCGGTCGATCCAGAAAGGGAGCGAGGATATCATAGCCCATGAAAGGATTGAGGGTCACGGCATCCACATCCATGCGGTCAAAATAGGCTTGTGCATAGTATTTCTGCGTTTCGCCGATGTCGCCGCGCTTGGCATCCAGAATCACGGGGATGTGTTTGGGCATATCCGGCAACAGCTCCTCCAGCAGTTGCAGCCCGGGAAGCCCCATAGCCTCAAAATAGGCGATATTGGGCTTGTAGGCAGCGGCATACGGGGCGGTTTCCTCCACCACCTTTCGCAGCCAGTCTGCCAGCTCGTTCATGTTTTCCGTCTGCGGACGGGGATCCAGCCCCACACACAGCGCTGAACGCGTCTCCTTGATTCGTGCCGAGAGTTTTTCCGTGAATTTCATAGCTCACACCGATTCTAGCAGAAAAAGCATCAGGACTCAAGCATATTCCCCTTTCGACCGGCTATCCGCATTGCTTTGCATTGCTTCAAAAAATCAACCTTCCATTTTATTTGCCCTGGTTTTGTCTATTTTGCTACTGTTTTGACAAATCTTTGGAACACATATGGGCTATCACGGGTGTTCCGATTGTTTGACGGTGGGGAGAGCATCGAATCGTCTGATATCATCGGCGGGCAGCATAAAGAGCGGGGATGCCGGACGGAACTCGCGTTTGTAGTCCTCTTCGTTCTCACATGCCCCGAACCCGGCGGTCAGCATGAGCTCGTCCGTTTTTTCTCCCTTTTCGTTCAGGAACTCCAGATCGATGAAGCGAAAGTAGTTGGCATGCGACATGTTTTGGAATGCCTCCTGCTGCTTGTCCCATGCTTCACGACAGAGGACGGGCATATCCTGCAGGTGGGGGACGATTTCTCGCACCGTGGCGAGTTCCTCTGCGCTCCGGCGGCTTCGGCAGCGGCTTTTTTCAGTTTTACCAGCGTTTCGTTTTCCTTTTCGCAGCGTTCGACGTATCGGGCATATTCCTCATCGAGTTTCCGGGCTTCCTGCCACTGCTCCGCGAGCTGGCAGGAGCTGAACAGCAGGGAATCGAGAAGCAACAGGGCTGAACAGGCAGTTTTCATGGTGTAGGCGAGGGTGGTTGTTAATTGATGCGGAGCTTGTAGCATATATTGCCTGCAAAAGTAAGAGCCGAATTTCGACAGATCGGATTTTGCCGTGGAGCGAGTGAGTTTTTTGCCGGAATGACTGATTTATCCGGGTGAAAGGCTGAAAGGTCTTGACCGAACGGGTGTTTTATCATAAAAAAGAGTTATGCGCATTGTCATGATGGCAACCGGGGATATTGCAATCCCTACATTTCAGGCATTGGTGAAAACGGGTGAGCTGGTGGGGCTGGTGACGCAGCCGGATCGCCCTGTCGGGCGTCACATGGTGCTGACACCGCCCCGCATCAAGGTATGTGCGGAAGAAGCGGGGATTCCCGTGCTCCAGCCGGAAAAGATGCGCGATGCTGCTGCGGTGCAGGCGCTGCGTGATATGCAGCCGGATATCGTGGTGGTGATGGCTTATGGCCAGATTCTTTCGCAGGAGGTGCTGGATGTGCCGGCACTGGCTTGTATCAATGCACATGCCTCTCTGCTCCCGCGTCACCGGGGCGCAGCCTGCATTCAGGCAGCGATTGAGGCCGGCGATGATGAAACAGGTATCACTGTGATGCATGTGGTGAAAAAACTGGATGCCGGCGATATCATCTGCCGCGCTGTCATCCCGCTGAAAGGGCGCGAGACGGGCGAATCCCTGCATGACGATTTGGCGCTTCTGGCTCCGCAGGTGGTGCTGGAGGCTGTGGAAAGTCTGAGGAACGGTACGGCAGAGCGGGAAGAGCAGGATGAGAACCTCATGACGTATGCTCCCAAGCTGCTGCGTGCGGATGGCGAGATTGACTGGTCTCAGCCCGCTTTTCAGGTGGCGCGCAAGATTCGCGCCTATCATTCCTGGCCCGGCACGTTCACGATTTATCCCTCTGTCCACAAGGGGGTGGACAAAACGCTGAAGATTTATCCCCCGGTGGACGTGTTTGCCCGCTACAAGAAACCTGCCGGATGCCGTCCCGGAATGGTGCTGGAATCCGGCCCGGATGGCATGATTGTCTCCTGCGGCGGCAGCCGTGGCGGTGCCATCCGTATCATGACCATGCAGCCTTCCGGCGCGCGCAAAATGAATGCGGAAAGCTTTTTCGCCGGCCACAAGATTATGCCCGGTGCCATTCTGGGGCTGCCCTCCGGGATGTGAGCGATCAGCCGCAGCCGTTCTGCACAAAAAAGCGCAGGTGTTACGACACCTGCGCTTTTTTGTGAAAGTATCCGGTTGTCTCAGATGGCGAGCTCTTCCTCCGGCTCCAGCTTTTCCACGGGATCGTAGACGATGCGGGCCTGGGTGACGCGGCGGCCGTCCGTGCCGGTGACGGTGATGAGGTAGTCCTTGAGCCTCACCTGTTCATCGCAGCGGGGCAGGTGGCCAAGGCGGTCGGTGATGTAGCCGCCGAGGGTGGAGACGCTTTCGCATTCCACCTCACCCACGTTGGGCAGCTCTTCTTCCAGATCGAACAGGGTCAGCGAACCGCTGGCGATGTACTGCCCTTCACCCACTGTCAGAAAATCACGGGTGCTTTCCGTTTCGAATTCATCGCGGATGTTGTCGCCTACCACTTCTTCCACCACATCGTCCAGGAAGACAAGCCCCTGGGCATCGCCGTATTCATCCACCACCAGCGCAAAGTGGGTCTGTTCCTTGGAGAAGAAATCCAGCAGGGTGTCCAGCTTCATGGTGTCCGGCACCACCTTCAGCTCGCGGTGGACGCGGTGCAGGTCATGGTTTTTCTCATGCAGCATGCGCAGCACATCCTTCACATGAATCCAGCCCTTCACGTTGTCCAGGTGGCCGGATACGAGCGGGAAGCGGCTGTGGCGGCTGTTGGTGACACGCTCGACAATCGTTTCGAACGGTGACTCGATATCCAGCACCTCCACGTTGTTGCGCGGCACCATGATTTCATGCACGGAGCGGTCGTTGAGTTCCAGCGCATTCATGGAAATTTCCGCCTCCGTTTCCGTCACTTCATTGGTTTTGCCGCTCTGCTCCACGATGAGGGCGATTTCCTCTGCGCTGTGGGCCATGCTGGAGTTGTAATGCGGGTCCACGCCGAAAACGCGGTGGGCGATGAGGTTGGCGGTGTTGTTGCAGAACTTGATAATCCATGCGGTGTAGTGCGCGAAGCGGTACATGGAGGTGGAGGTCCCCATGGCTATCTGCAGCGGATGACGGATGGCGATGCTCTTGGGTACCAGTTCACCCAGCACCACGTGGGCAAAGGTGAACAGAATGTAGGCCAGGGAGTAGGAAACAACGCTTACCACCGCCTCGGACAGATGCAGGAAGTAGCTGAGGGGCGGGGCAATGAGGCTCTCGATGAAAGGTTCGCCCATGGCACCGAGGGCAAGGGAGGCAATGGTGATACCCACCTGGTTGGCGGAGAGGTAGGTATCCAGATGCTTGACGATATGCAGGGCGTTCTTGCGGCGTTTGGCCTGTGCCTTGCTGTCATCCTCCTGTTCGGCGAGCTGGCTCTCTCGCACGCGGGCACTGGCGAACTCATTGGCAACGAAAAAGGCATTCAGGAAGAGGAAGAAGCTGATGCCCACGACAAACATGACGATGGAGCTGATGCTGGGGTACTCCCAAGTGACTTTGGCGGCTTCCTCAGCGGTCAGGAATATTTGAAAATCGGTCATCGGTTTTTGCTATCAGGTGGAAAAAGAAAAGGGGGTGGTCAGAGTTTTTCATAGACGCCCTGGTCACGCTTCTGCAACACGGTGAAGCCTGCCTTGCGGGCATCCGTTATGGAAAGAGGGGCGGTAATCTTCGGCACATTCACGGTGCCGATTTTTTTGCGAACCGGATTCTTGCAATACATACACCGCGTGTGCGGTTCCCGGCTCAGCGGTCGCATCAGTTCATAGCCTCTGCGGCACATCGGACAGGATAGGGATGCGTCGTCAGGGTTTTCGGAAATATATTCGTACAGAGGCATAGTTTAGCGCGGACTATTCGTAGAGAATAGCCCGCGCGGAAAAATTGTCAAGTCGATAATGTGGCTTACCAGCTGGACTTGGTCACACCGGGAATCATGCCGGCGTTGGCAAGCTCGCGGAAAGCGATACGGGAAAGATGGAAGCGACGCAGGAATGCGTGACGACGACCGGTGAGCTCGCAGCGGTTCACGAGACGCACGGGAGAAGCGT
>CAYYKC010000094.1:0-9905 GCA_964471605.1 uncultured Akkermansia sp.
AAAGCACAAGACCTCACGTTTCTACTACCAGCAGATTTGAAACAGACCCAAAATTGTACCTATGGTCAATTGCAAGCTTGACCTCAATGCGATTATGGTGGACAATAGCGCTGGTGGCAGTCCAGCCCTTTTGTTTGTATATTTTTTTTATCATCAATCCTTTGTAACGAGTGTTACAAAGACAAGCAAGACTGGACTGCCACTTTTTCTGTCATCTGGAGGTCTCTTGAGCACCAGCAAATCTGAAACAGACCCGAAAAAATTGTTAATTATTCCGAAATTTCTTCTCTGTCAGATATTTTAGGGTTGAATTTAGCACAGGAAAGTATAGAATAAAGCCGCTATGACATACGAAGTTTTTGAAACGAAGGAAGAGGCCGCCAAGAAGCTGGCCGCCGAGGTGGCAGAGCTGATTCGCAGCCGCGCCGCAGAGGGCAAGAACGCTGTTCTGGGTCTGGCCACGGGTGCAACCCCGCTTCCTTTCTATGCTGAGCTGATTCGTCTGCACAAGGAAGAGGGCCTCTCCTTCAAGAATGTGGTGACCTTCAATCTGGATGAATACACCGGTCTGCCCCACGAGCACGTGGAGTCCTACTGGTACTTCATGCACACCAATCTGTTCAACCACATCGATATTCCTGCGGAGAACATCAACCTGCCCTGTGGTACCCTGCCCCAGGAGGAGATTGCTGCCCACTGCCAGGCATACGAGGACAAGATTAAGGCCAACGGCGGTCTTGACCTGCAGATTCTCGGCATTGGCCGCACCGGTCACATCGGCTTCAACGAGCCCGGCTCCGATGACACCACCATCACCCGCCAGGTGACGCTCGATGACCTGACCAAGACGGACGCTGCTCCGGCTTTCGGTGGGTTCGAGAACGTGCCCTGCACCGCCATCACCATGGGTGTGGCCACCATCATGGCTGCCAAGAAGGTGCGTCTGATGGCCTGGGGAGAGAAGAAGGCCTCCATCGTGAAGAAGGCCATTCAGGGTCCCGTGACCATCGATGTGGCTGCTTCTTACCTGCAGAATCACGCCGACGCCAAGTACTTCCTGGACAAGCCGGCCGCTGCTGATCTGTAATGCTCGGTCAGACAATATTTCCATGACACACGGGCCGGGGAGGGTTACTCCCCGGCTTTTTTCGCCATGGCGCACCTCTACTTCCACATTCCGTTCTGCCACCGCATCTGCCCGTACTGTGCCTTTTTCAAGCACACACCGGCAGACACGGATATGCGCGGTTTTGTGCGGGCTGTGGTGCAGGAAGCACGTCTGCGCCTGCCGATGGGCTATGCGCCGGAGACCATCTATTTTGGCGGAGGAACGCCGAGCATGCTCTCCCCCACCCATCTGGGCAACTTGATTCGGGGGCTGAAGGAGAGTGTCGATTTTTCGCAGGTAAAGGAATGGAGCTTTGAGAGCAATCCTGCCACCTTCACCGAGGATAAGGTACAGCAATGGCGGGAGCTGGGCATCACACGGGTATCTCTGGGAGTCCAGAGCTTCAATCCCCGACTGCTGCAACTGCTCGGGCGCACCCACAGCCCGGAGGATGTGGTACGGGATGTGGAGCTCTTGCGCCGGGTGGGCATACCGCAAATCAATATCGACCTGATGTTTTCACTGCCCACACAAACCTTGAGCGAATGGGAACACACCCTGCGGGCTGTTCTGGAGCTCGCCCCCAACCACATCTCCACCTACAATCTTTCCTATGAGGAAGATACGGCATTCTACCGACAATTCGGCAGCAATGCCGGTGATGAGGAGACCGACGTGGCCATGTTTGAAATGAGTGACGATTTGCTGACGGCGGCAGGTTATCGCCACTACGAGATATCCAACTATGCCCGCCCGGGATGCAGGTCGCTGCACAATCTGGCATGCTGGAACGGTGAGGATTACTATGCTCTGGGTCCGGGAGCCGTCGGCAGCGTTGACGGCGTGCGCTATCAGAATGACGGCGATACAGCCGCCTATATCCAGGCGCTGAATGCGGGCGACCTGCCCCCCGGCACCGCCGAAACGCTCCGTCCGGAAACACGCCGCACGGAGCTTCTGGGGCTGATGCTGCGCACGGATGAGGGGCTGCCCGCCACCATGCTGCGCCCGGAGGATTCAGCCTTCGTAGCCATGCTGCAACAGGAAAAGCTGGCAGCAATATCCGCCGACGGCCGCCTGCTGCTCACGCGCAGCGGACGACTCGTGGCGGATGAAATTGCCGTAGGCTTGCTTTAAAAATCCAGTTGATACCCGATGACCCCGTTGATTTCGGAGTAATCGGAAGCTATCTCGAATGAAGCATCCAGGAAGAGAGAGCCGGAGTCTACCCCGATGGGCACTACGATTCCGGCGCCCAGTTCCACACCGACCATGTCTGATTCCGCACTGTGTACACGCGCACCGGCGGTGGGAAGAGCAAGCAGAGATGAAGAGATAGCCGCATCCCTGTCACCGGCACGCAGTTTCAGCAGAGCTCTGCCTTCCACGCGGGATTTACGGTTATACAGAGTCTCACCGGCAGAACCGACAAAACGCGCGCCCAAGCCGAACGTAACGGCGGTCATATCGGGATCCCCGAAGTGCAACCCCGCATCACTGCCGCTTTCGCTGTACCCCTCCAGCGATGTATGGCTGAAAGCCACATTCACCAAGGGTTGCAGGATGATATCCTTTGTCTCGTTGAGCGGAATCTGATACGCCACTTCGTACAGGAAGCCTAATCCCATCCCATCGGTCTTGCCCTCGGTATGGAACTGCGGCATGCGCCGCGACAGCTCCGTATCCACAATTCCCAACGTCGCAACGAAGGAATGCACCCAGTTGACCGTGGCGTAGCGGGCAAAGGCATTGATATAGTAGAAATCAAGATTCCCATCGGCAGATTCTGCGGACTTAGCCTCAAAATCGCCATGCATATAGGAGAACGCCAACCCGGTCGTCAGGCTGGGAGTCGTATCCACCGCCAGACCAACCGTCCCGCCCCAGGTGGAAAGCGTGTAACCGGGCGTCGTGCCGCTGCGGTTAAGGTGGGCGTAGTCGCCCTCTGCATTCACCCATGTGTGGAATGCCGGGAGTTCCGGGATAGTTCCCTGACAGGGGTCCGGATTCATTCCCATGGTGGAGATTCGGTTACGCATGGCTCTCAACTGCCGCTCCATATCGCCGGAGACCGCCGCACTCATGGCAGCAGCAGAAGCTCCGGTCACCGCCGCCATCAGCTCGTTCGCAGCCGCTCGGTCGCCGGTCTGCAGCTGTTCATCGAGCGTGTCCAGCACCGATGCCAGATTCGGGTACACATCTCGCTTCGCCTGCGGATTGATGTAGAGCAGCGTCTCATCCATCATGGTCAAGCCCTGATTGGCTTCTGCCCCCAGGGGCTCGAATCGATTACTGTAATACTGAGTCACCCTGTCTACTCGGATCGTGCCGTCATCTGCCAGACGCGCATTGGTGTAATACTTGTCCAGAAGCATGTTGACCGCAGCATCTCCCTGCAATTCCACGCGATTATCCTGCACCGAGCCTCCATCTACCAGACGGGCCAGCACCAGATTCTGCGTATCTTCCGTCACCACCGGAAGCGAATTACCGGGCTGCGATTCATCTGCCAGCATGTTGACCTGCACCGTCGTTCCCGTCATCGCTACCGGGCCGGAGAGCACTACGGGCGCAGCACTTGTACCCAACGTGGTAGCACTCTCCGTCAGCCCCAGAGAAAGAGTCATTGTCGAATCGGCAATGGTCGATGGCTCTGTCAGCTCCAGCTGATGATGTTGTAAAGAGCCGGAGGAATCAGATCCTGTATTGAGCAGGGTAAGCGCTGTTTTCTCTGCCTGCAATCGGCGGAGTCGTGCATCAGCCTTGCTGAAATCCAGCGTCGTATCTGCGGCTTGCGTAAACAAACTGAGCTCACGGTCAGGACGAAGCGTTTGCGAACTCTGCGGAAGCGAGCGAACAACAGCCTCTCTGAAACCACCCGTATAGACGCTTCCTCGCCCCGAGAGATGCACTTCACCACCCAGCATCGTGCTTTCATCACCGTAGAGCGTGCCCAGTTCGAGCGTCTGTTCCGCAGCAACGACAGCGAGCGCATTGTTCTGCAATTTCAGAGAGCTGAGCACTATCGGCATACGCGAGTCATCATCCGGCAGGATTCCCTCCACCGACTCAGGAAGCCCGAAGTTCACGCGGAGATTATCTGCCGTCAACTGCACGGGCGACTCCTCATCCTCTGTTCGGATGAGCGTCACCACATCCGCTGCGTTGCCATTACCGACGATAGAGAGGCTCCCCCCTCCCTGTAAATTTCGCAGCAACAAGCCGGCAGCCGGAATCGTGGCATTGTCAACCACCGAATCCCCCACGGCCGGAGCAGCCAGATTAAACGAAATTTCCCCGCTCACCAGCACCCTTTCCACATAATCCAGAGCCTTGTAGAACCCCGCCCCCTCCGGTACAACATAACCATTGCTCGTCACGCGGTTGCCGTCAGCCGTGTTCCAGATCATGGGGGTGGAAGAATCGGCAATCCTCAGGAGCAGCGTTCCCTCAGCCAAACGAGCATCAGCCGTGAGGCCGAATCGTCGCACCGCCTGCAATCGCGATTCGTCACCAAAATTCACCCCCGCACCGGCGCCACGCACCAGTAGATAATCACCCACTGCATACATGCCATCGCCCGCCGTCGGAATCGTGGAGAAAACCGCATCGGATACTTGCACAGAGCCGGAGTTCATTGATACCACCTGCAGAGGAGCATCTGTAGCGTTAAGGGATATATCACCGCTCAGCAGCAGCGTCTCCACCTCCACATCACCCAGCGAGGAAGCGCCGGAGAGCATCGTCAACTGTCGCGCCGATACATCCGCCGAACCATCTGCCGATGAAAGGGTTAAATCATGAGTCCCGACATCCAGTCTACCGTTACCGGAGAGGCGTGTCAGAGCAACGTCCGAGCCTACGCTCAGCGTACCGACCTCGCTCTGCCCCACAGACTCGAGTACCACCGTTCCACCGGAAATCCCGGACAGAGAACCGGAAGAAACGGTCAGCATGCCGGTATTCTGCAGGAGCGTGTCAGGTGCATTCAGGTTCGCAACCGTCAGGCTGCCGACATTGCGGAGCGTTCCCTTTCCCTGCACCTGCAATTCATCTTCCACCCACAGTGAACCGCCGGAAGCAACGGACAGGCTGGCGGCATCGCCCACAACAACCAGTCCGGAAGCACCGGCGGTGGAATAATTCTTTTGTACCTCCACACTGTTGCCAATGGTCAGACTGCCGGCACTCACAGCCAGGACGGAAGTGTTCACCTTACCGCCGCTGAACGAATAAGCCGTCGTCATCCCGTCCGCCGATACCAACACACGGCTCGCGCTCACCCCGGCGGCATCCACTCTTACCGCACCTGTACCATCGCCAAAGAAGCGGGCGGGCTCAGATGCAGAGGGGGGTGTTCCCACCCATTCAGCCGATGAGCCATCCGACCAGATATCGCTCTCCATACCAATCCAACCAACGGCATCGCGAGCCGCCGTCAGCACAACCTCCACCCCGCTCGTTCCCTGCTCCACCAGAGCATAGGTGTATCGGAAACCGGAGTCGTTCGTCAGTTTGTAATCAGCTGTTCCATTGACCGTCAAAGTCAAATCGGCATTATTGTCCGTGATGGAGGCCAGCGTGAGCGTATCTCCATGAGCCATCCCCAGCAGCAAAGCATCGGCGACCACGGCATTCATCTGCACCTGCCCGCCGGCGGCGGACGAATGGAGAGCCCCAACCGTCAGCAGAGGCGTCAGCGTGCCGACATTCATTTCCACCTTCTGCACATACAGCGCGTTTGAAACCGTCAGACTTGCAGCCGGACCTATAGTCAGCGCTTCCACGGCGGAGAGAGTCCCGAGCTCAGAATTCATGGTGGAAGAAGTCAGCGTCAGATTCCGCGAGCCTTCCGCACCGCTCATGGTCACCGAATCGGCCAGAACGGCACCTATCTGCACAGAACTCCCGAGACTGACTTCATTGCCGGAGGCATTCAGCACCCCGCTGCCACTCAACTCCGCCAGCGTGGATTGACCGGACAAGGTCAGCAATCCGTCCACCTCCAGCTTACCGATTGCAGTCACTCCTACCCCGGAGGTCAGCTCACCGCTCTGCGCGACACTCAGCGTGCCGTCAGCCACGGTGAAGCCCTGCTGCATCATCGTTTGTCCGGTGATTTGTGTCACCCCGCTCCGGTGTTCATACAGGCGCGTCAAATCGTTGCCGCCATAGCTGAGGATAAGGGTACCCTGCCCCGTTTTGATATAATCGGAATCTCCCTGTCCGGCACGGGGAATGATCGCCCCGGCAATCTCCAGCGCATCCGACTCACCCACCACATTGATTTCCACATCATTGCCACCGCGTCCCATCAGGCGTGTCTCTATCAGATTGTCCGTTCCGGTGGCCGTAATCGAGTAGCCGAACGCCTCAAAGCCCGCCACCTGATCTCCCGTTGTGACGGCATCAGCGCCATTGACGACAGAGGAATAACCATTCAGCTCCAGCAGCGTACTCATTGTCTGGCGGCGTGATACATTCAGCAGCGCCGGAGCATCTGCGCTCCCCTGCATCGCGATGGAATCAGTGTAATCACCCCCGCCCTGATACCCCAGAGCATCCGTCGCCTGCAAAGAAAGTTCGCCACCGGCTCCGATACTCATGCTGCCATTCACTCGCACCGCTGTGCCGATAATCGTCAAGCTGCCGTTCATCGTTGCATTCAGGGTACCGCCGGTACGAGACAGATCGGTTCCGCTCAGACGACTACCGCTATCAATCACCAGCGTATTGGTTCCCGTGGAGTTGAACGAAATACCATTGGGCAGCTGGTGACTGCTCACATCTTTCAGCGTCAGCGTATTACCCGAAGAGTTGACTACAAACCCGCTGGCCGTGGGCAGAGAGGTCGCGCTGCGCTCCACGACGGAGTCATCTGCCTGAACATAATAGATTGTCGTGGGGCTCTCCTGCACCTGCAACACCCCATTGTTGAAACTGACGGCAGATGCCGCCGGAGCATCCCCCTGCACTTTCCACGTGACGGAGTCCGCCCCCGTCACGGTGCCGCTACCGTTCACCACCGTCAGGCTGAATCCGGCGCGGGTGGCAAAACCATTGGTTCCGGCGGTCGGTGCAGTGGCGGCGGGGACATCGGCAAAGCCCTGCAAATCTACTGTTCCCGCCAGATTCAGCGTACCATTATTCACGATGGTGTTGGCTATCTGTAAAGTTCCGTCAGGCGAAAGCGTCAGGGAAGCATCATTGTTGATGGTCAGTACATTCTCGAACTTTACCGTACCCTCGCCTGCTATCGTCAGCGAACGCTCCGTCTGAGAGGGCGATGAGAGGGTAAAGATCGCCTCTTCCCCCACGCTCCAATACTGTGTTCCACGCAGGTAGGTCGTGGAGGTGCCGCCGGATAAGGTGAAATCCGACAGTATCGTGGAATAGGCCGCCACCTCCGATGAATTCCCGAAGCGTATCACGCGGTTGCCGCCGGACATCTGCCGCACCGCCGTATCGGCTTCAATGATGAATCCCCCTACCGCCAGCGGCGTAAAGCTGTAATTGACAGTAGGAAAAGTGGCTCCGGCCGCAAAACGAAGCGTATTGGCCGTATCCAGAGAGGTCTGATTGCCCCCGGAAGTGGAGGCGGAGCAGAAATCCCTGTTCCAGTTGCCCGTTGGCTCTTCCTCAAGGGTGAAACTCCCATCCTCATTCTGGGTGGTGGCATAGAATGAACCCAGATGGAAACTATTGCTTGTACCCTCCCAAGTATAGATGGTACCGGTATAAGGAATGATATCAGCCCAGGCTGAGGATGCGGATATAGCAGCCAGAAGAGCTGCCCGAAGTAGACGGGGTATGTGTAATTTCATAAAATACGAATAATTCAGGGAGTCGTCTGCACGCTGAGTGCAACCCAGTTGTACAATGAACATCGTCTGTCCGTCAATCGAACAAATCCAACTATTATGCAGCTCTCGCAGGAGAGGAGCGAAGCGGCAACCGCGTAAGAGCGACAAAAAGACACGAATTGAGCTTGCGAAATGATGCCCATCCAGTAAAATGACAGGGTATTGCATCTATGAAGAAGCATCTTACCTCCGTCCTGATTCCCGTGCTCGCGCTGCAGTCCTACGCAGCGGAACAGAGTGATACGCTGTCGGCCATTCGTTCTTTCCTGCCGCCTGCGGGGAAAGCCGTGACAGAACCGCCTGCCCCGGCGCCCGCCCCGGAAGTTGCTGCAGCCGATATTCCCGAGCCTCAGGCAGTTCCGACAGAGGCCGCCACGCTGCAACACAGTGCAGATGTGGAGCGCCCGGCAGACGTGAGCCCGGCAGCGCATGCAGAAGCCTACAAGGCCTTCAAGGAGCGCCTGGACGAACAGGTAAAGCACAACCTCGATGACTACTGCCCCGCCATTTCCATGGTACTCTCTGCCACTAATGATGAGTTCGCCACACTCGCCTGGATGGAGAAAGCGGCAGAGGAAGGCAACCTGGCGGCCATGACCTACGTGGCAGATGCCAGACTGCGCAGCATCCAACACAACAAAGAACAGTCACCGGAAGTCAAGGAAGCCTATGCCTTGCTCTGCAAGGCCGCGGAGGCCGGCTTCGATGCCGCCGTTGTTCACCGCTATTCCTGCCAGCGAGCCGGTATCGGCACGCCCAAGAGTGAGGCAGATGCTGAAAAAAAACTCATGGAAGCCTGCAAACGCGGGGGCTTCCTTCCCCGTTTTCTCTGGTTGCAGTCCTCCGGCAGACTCGGGCAGTACGGCGATACCGAGCGCCCGGAGGTCAAGGCGGAGGCCGAGCGCGGCAACCACTACGTCCTGTACGCCATGGCTCTGCTGAACGCCACAACGAAGGAACGCATCGCCGGGCTACAGGCGGCCGCCATCAAGGGCAACCCCGATGCGCTGTATGCACTCTCAGCCATTTGTTCCAAAGTCAAGCCGAAGCAGAGCTACGAACTGCTGCAACAAGCCATCAAACGCCACCATGCCGAGTCCATGTGGACACTGGGCGGCGCGCTCTGCGAGCTCAATTCCTCCAATCCCCTGTTGAAAGAAGCCGGTATTGAGCCGGATGACAAAACCGGGCGTCACCTCATCCGACTGGCCGCCATGCTGAACTCTCCGACCGCCAATTTCTGGTTGGGCAATGCCTACTACTCCGGGGATTACGGCATCCGGCAGGACTATGAGCGAGCCTACCGCCACTTTGCACAGGGTGCAGGCCGCGCCCACGCCCCCAGCGGTGCGGCTCAGGGCTACATGCTGTTGCGCGGGCTGGGAACGGAAACCGATGCAAAGCGCGGCGTCCTCCTCATCCGTGGTGCCGCCAATGCCGGTTATCCCTACGCCGTCGTTCTTCTGGCCTACGCCCAG
The DNA here is from genome assembly GCA_964471605.1 of uncultured Akkermansia sp. Lineage (GTDB taxonomy): Bacteria > Verrucomicrobiota > Verrucomicrobiia > Verrucomicrobiales > Akkermansiaceae > Akkermansia. The sequence goes on from CAYYKC010000094.1 coordinate 9,450, forward strand.
TACAAGGGGCTTGGCATGCCGGCTGATGCAGATAAAGCCCTCACCACCCTGCAGGAGGCTGCGGCCATGGGCTACCCGGAGGCATACATCTACATGGCCTACATCACGGCAAAAGGCGCTCCGAATGTTCCCGCCAATGCCGAACGGGCAGACAAATATGTTCGCATGGCAGCCCTCGACATGGGCGACAAAGCAAGAGCCCTGTACGATGAGCTGAACAAGGACGGCGAGTGGGAGCCCCATCCCTGATATCCCCTCGCTCGCGTCGGCGAGCTTTCACGGGGACAACGCCCCCTTTCACGTGTCAACTTTCACGGAAACGGAGTTTCCTTTCATGTGAGCGCAGAGAACACGCCAACGTGTTCTTCACCGCGAGCATAGCAAACTGACTCTCTCTCGGATAATCGAGTAGGGGGACTTTCGTCCCCCTCTCACACCACCGTACGTGCGAATTAC
>CAYYKC010000095.1:0-9619 GCA_964471605.1 uncultured Akkermansia sp.
AGTCACCATTCGGCAAGTTCTCCACGGTGAAAGAAACGCCACATCTATTGTGGCGCAAATGTCACGTGCGACAAGGCCTTTGCTTGCCGCATCGGTAAGTGCGTCAGCCATCGGGCACGGCGTTGACAGATGGTGGGTGCTGCGGTACAATCCGCTGCATGAGAAAGCTCCTGAGTTGTCTGCTTTTGCTGGTGTTCGGTGTCATGGCGGCACAGGGCAGGGTGAAGGTGGCGAGTCTGCATCCGCTGCTGAGCGAGATGGCGCTGACGGTGGGCGGTGAACAGGTGGAGGTGGTGAACCTCTTCCCCAAGGGCGCGGAATTGCATGCGTTCAACCCCACGGCGGCAGATTTGGCGCGTGCTCGCGATGCCACGCTGGTGCTGGCCTGCGGCATGGGGGTAGAGCCGTATCTGGATGATTTGAAGGACTCTCTCCCGTCCGCGCAAGTGGTAGAATCGGGAACATCCATTCCCCCGGTTTATCTGCCCGGCACGCAGCTGGCAGACCCGCATTGGTGGAATTCGCCGCAGAATATGAAACGGGCTTCCCGCGCCCTGCTGCAGGTGCTGACTGCTGCCGCCCCGGAGCATCGGGACGTATTCCGCGCCGGACAGAAGGCATACGCTGCGGAGATGGATGCACTGGACCGCGAGGCGCGTGTGGCGCTGGGGCGCATCCCGCAGGAGGCCCGGGTGCTGGTGGCGGCGCATGCCGCTATGGGCCATTTCGGCAAAGCCTACGGATTCCGACAGGTGGCGGTGCATGGTATTGCACAGGAGAGTGAGGGGGATACGGCCACTATGGCACAACTGCTGCGGAGTCTGCGTGAGCTGAAGGTGCGCTGCATTTTTACGGAGGCTACGGGTTCCCCGCGTGCCCTGGAGACGCTGGCCGGGCAGGTGGGAGCCGCTACCCGCCCGCTGGTGATGGATGGTATTCACCCGGAGATGCCGACGTATCGGGAGATATTCCGCTTCAATATCCGCAACATTGTTGACGGATTGGGCCAGCCCCATTAACGCTATGTCACCGCGAACCACCTTTTTACTGACCCTGCTGGGGGTGTTGATTGCCGGTGCCCCTTTGCCGTGGCTGACGGAAGCGGCAAAGCCGGCTGTGTCTGCTGCTGCTGAGACGGCGCCGGCTGCCCGGCAGGCGGTGTATGCCACGCTCCGTGCAACGGGTAAACCGGAAAAGCTGCAACTGCGGCTTCATGGTGAGCTGCTGGTCGAAGTGACCGGGGAGTTGCCGTGGGAGGGGGATTTGCTGCTGCCGATGGGAAGTGACGCTGCGGATATTGAGGTGGAAGCCGCCTGGGCGGAGCCCGGGGAACAGGCCGTCACGCTGACGCTGGAGCCGGACGGGCGGGAAGCCTGCTCGTGTACGCGCTGGGCAGAGGCCGGAACAATGCATGATATTTTTCATTTTGTATGGTAGAGGCTCATGACCACATCTGCTGGGGCGGCGGTCACCGGCATGATAAGGCGCACTGCCTGGAGCTGCGTGGTATCTGCGCAGGCTACGGTGCCGGACAGGATGCACTGGCGGATATCAGTTTCCGGGCTCAATGTGGGCAGCGGGTGGCGCTCATCGGCCCCAATGGTGCCGGCAAATCCACGTTGCTGAATGTGCTGGCGGGGCTTTTGATGCCTCGCAGCGGTCAGGTGCTCTGGAACGGATGCCCGCTGCATGATACTCCGCATGAAATTGCGTTCATGCCCCAGCGGTCGGAGGTGAACTGGGCTTTCCCCATCACCGTGCGTCAGCTGGTGGAAATGGGACGCTATCCCGCCCTCGGTAACTGGAAAACCATGCGGCAACATGACCGCGATATTGTGGATAAATCGCTGAAAACACTCAATCTGACGCATTTGCAGCATCGACAGATAGGTGCTCTCTCCGGCGGGCAGCAGCAGCGGGCCTTTCTGGCGCGTGCGCTGGCGCAGGAGGCCCACATCCTCCTGCTGGATGAGCCTTTCACCGGGCTGGATATGCCCGGTGTGGAGTCGTTGGGCCACCTGCTGCACTCCCTTTCTGATGAGGGACGGCTGGTGATTGCCTCGCACCACGATTTAGCCACCGCGCCGAGCCTTTTTGACCGGGCCGTGCTGCTCAACACTCAGTTAATCGCTGTCGGCCCTGCCGGGGATGTGCTGACAGAGGACCAAATCTGCCGGACATTCGGCCGCAACCATCGACTCCGCTCATGAACGAATTTCTGCAATTTCTGGGAGAACCCATTGCCCTGCGAAGCCTGTGGGCCTGCGCCATCATCGGTTTTTCCAACGGTTTTGTGAGTGCGCTGGTTCTGCTGCGGCGTTCCTCTCTGCAAATCGGTACTCTTTCGTGCGCATTGCTGCCGGGGATTGCGCTGTCCATCCTGCTGTTCGGGCTCACGCTCATGAGCATCCTGCTGGGGGCCGTGCTGGCCGGGCTGATGGTGGGGCTCGGCTCGCTCTTCGTCTCCCGCACCTCGCGCATGGATCATGATACGGCGCTTTCCGTGCTGCACACCACGGCCTTTGCCATCGGTTATATCATTCTCATTCGCCAGGGACTCCAGCAGAAGGTGGATGACTGGCTGTTCGGCAATATCATGAGCATGGGTGATGCCGATTTGTGGATTGCCTACGGTATCGGGGCTGTGGCGGTGCTGGGTATCACAGCGTTTCATCGCCCGCTGCTCATTACGCTGTTTGACCCGCGCGCAGCCAAGGCCATGGGCTGTCCTACGCGTCTCATTCACTACGGTGTATTTGCGCTCATCATCCTGGTGCTGGTGTCATCGCTGCAGGCGGTGGGGGCGTTCCTGACCCTGGGGTTGCTGGTGGCACCGGCTGCGACCATGTACCTGCTGACCGACCGGGCACCGCTCATGTTCTGGGGTGGGGGACTCATCGGCGGTGTGGGCTCCGTGCTGGCTTTCTTTCTGTCCTATCCGCTGGGCTGGCATCTGGGTGCCACCATCATTGTGGTGTTGGGGACGGCATTTCTGCTGGCCTATATTTTCTCGCCGAAGTACGGTCTGCTGCGCCGCAAAAACTGAAAAATCGAGTTAAAGAGGGCTGCAAACGGCTTTTCTCCTTGCTTCCTCCCCCCGGTATATGATAGCATAAGCGCGTATGAAAACGACTTTCCGTAACTCTCACAACAAGGGCTTTACTCTGATTGAGCTCCTTATCGTCATCGCCATTCTCGGAACCCTCGCCGGTATCGCCTATCCCGCCTACATGAGTGTGCAGGTCAGTGCTTCCAAATCCGCCGCCAAGAAGGTGTGTACCGACATCGTGGAAGGCTGCACCCGCTTCGGTCAGGACAACAATGGCCTGATGCCGTATGACCCCAATGAGGCTCGCGCCGATCATGATGAGCAGATTTTCCTCACCACCGCTGCCGGTAAGGATGCACAGATGATTGCCGTGCTGACCAACCGCGAGGAAGGCGACGAGCGCATCAATTCCACCCGCGATACCTACCTGCGCTCCGATGAGCAGGAGAGGGCCGCTGACGGCCTCTATGTGGATGCCTCCGGCAACGTCGGTTTCTATGACCCCTGGGGTCAGCCCTACTATGTGGTGCTCTGCGAAGAGGATCTGGGCTGCATTGACCCGTTTGTCCGCAAGAAGCGCCTCCGTGGCAAGCACTGCATCGTTTACAGCACCGGCCCTGATCAGGTGGGTGTAGCCGGCGGTCATGCCGGACGCGGTAAGGGTGCCTCCAAGGGTGCCTCCAAGGATGACTCTTCGGTGGCAGACAATGTGTATTCCTGGAAAAAAGAGAAATAAATGAATCATCCGATTACTGACGATGTCCGCATCACGGACATCCGACCGCTGATTTCGCCGGCCATTCTCATGGAGGATTTCCCGGCGAGCCCCGCCGCCTCGCGGCTGGTTTTCGAAACGCGTGAAGCTTATGGTCGCATCCTCCGTGGTGAGGACGACCGACTGGCGGTCATGGTGGGGCCGTGCTCCATTCATGATTCCGCCGCCGCCATCGATTATGCATCGCGGCTGGCAGAGGCACGCGGTAAGTATGCCGAGGACCTGTTGCTCATCATGCGTGTGTATTTCGAGAAACCACGCACGACGGTAGGCTGGAAAGGGCTTATCAATGACCCGTTCATGGATGAGTCCTACAACATCAACAGCGGGCTGCGAATGGCTCGCGGGCTGCTGCTGCGCCTTGCGGAAATGGGCGTCCCCTCTGCCACGGAGTTTCTGGATGCCATCACGCCGCAGTATATCAGTGATTTGATTACCTGGGGAGCCATCGGTGCCCGTACCACGGAAAGTCAGGTGCATCGCGAGCTGGCCAGCGGTCTTTCCATGCCCATCGGCTTCAAGAACGGCACCTCCGGCAACGTGCAGATTGCCGTGGACGGTATCGTCTCCGCCGCGCATCCGCACTGCTTCCTTTCCGTTACCAAGCAGGGTGTGTCCGCCATCGTGTCCACCTCCGGCAACGATTCCTGCCACCTGATTTTGCGTGGGTCTTCCAAGGGCCCCAACTACGGCGCGGAACACGTGCAGAAAGCCTGGGAGACGCAGCAGAAAGCCGGGATATCCAGCCGAATCATGGTGGACTGCTCGCACGGCAACAGCCACAAGAACTGGAAGGAACAGCCGATTGTGGCGGCAGATATCGCGCAACAGCTGGCAAACGGCTGCGATTATATCGGCTCCGTCATGATTGAGAGCAACATCAACTCCGGTAATCAGAAATGCGTTCCGCCGTTGCAGTATGGCGTCAGCATCACGGATGCCTGCATCGACTGGCCCGGCACGCTGGGAATGCTGGATGTACTGGCGGCCGGTGTCCGCGCTCGCCGCAAGCGCAAGGCTGCTGCTTCCTGCTGAGCTCTGTGACAACAAACAGACAGGCGCTTCCGAAACCGGAAGCGCCTGTCTGCTTCATCCCCGGCCGGGAGAGAGGAGCAAATACAGCCCCGAATCTGCTAATCAGGTCCGGATATTCAGAACAGCTTGATTTCCCCATTTCACCTGATGCAGCATATCGCTGAGCGGGAGGATATACAGGTGATGCAGAATGAGAAAGTGATGCCTGTTCAGTTTGATGCCCGCACCGGTTGAGTATAACAACCGTGAATCGGCGAAGCGAGATTAAAAACAGAGCCTTGTAAATATGCGAAAAAGGCGTATTTTGAGCTTGAAACTGCGGGTTAATGGAGTAGAATAACGTTGTTATGCTAGATATCCGTGTTGTCAGGGAAAAACCTGAATATGTCAAGGAACGAGTCCGCCTGCGCGGCGGAGATCACTGGATGCTTGTGGACAAGGTGCTGGAGTGTGATGTGAAGCGCCGCAATGCTGAGACGGAGAAGCAGGCTCTCTCTCAAGAGCGTAACAGTACTTCAAAGCTCATCGGTCAGATGATGAAGGAGGGCCGCCGCGACGAGGCCGAGGCTCTCAAGAAGCGCATGGGAGAGGTGGGCGACCGTATCAAGGAGCTGGATGCCGTGGCATCCGCTGCTTCTGAGGAGCAGGAGTCGCTGCTGCTTTCTATTCCCAACATGCCGCATGATGCAGCCCCCGTGGGCAGCGATGATTCTGCCAATCCCGAAATCCGTCGCTGGGGTACTGCGCCCGAAATGGAGAACCCGAAGGACCATGTGGAACTCGGCACGGCTCTGGGTCTGATTAATTTTGAGGACGCTGCGCGTATTTCCGGCTCAGGCTTTATCGTGTATCGCGGTTTGGGTGCCCGCCTGGAGCGTGCTCTCATCAACTTCCTGCTGGACACGCAGACGCAGGAGAACGGCTACCAGGAAGTGGGCGTGCCGTTCATCGTGAAGCGCGAGTGCATGTACGGCACCGGTCAGTTGCCCAAGTTTGAGGAGGATATGTATGGGCTGGAGGATAACAGCATGTTCCTGGTGCCCACGGCAGAAGTGCCCGTGACCAACCTCTGCCGCGACCAGATTGTGAAGGAGGCCGATCTGCCCATCAAGATGACTGCCTACACCCCCTGTTTCCGCCGAGAGGCCGGTTCTGCCGGACGCGAGAATAAGGGGATGATTCGCGTGCACCAGTTCGATAAGGTGGAGCTGGTGGAAATCTGCCGCCCGGAGGATGGCTTTGCCGAGCTGGAGAAGCTGACGAGCCATGCTGAGAGCATCCTGCAGAAGCTGGGGCTGCACTACCGTGTCATTGAGCTTTGCACGGGGGATGTGGGCTTCTCCTCTGCCAAGACCTATGATATTGAAGTGTGGGCTCCGGGGCAGGGCAAGTTCCTGGAGGTTTCCAGCTGCTCCTGTTTCACGGACTATCAGGCACGCCGCATGAAGCTGCGCTATAAGGATGCCGATGGCCGTATCCGTGTGCCCTACACGCTCAATGGCTCGGGCACGGCACTGCCGCGTCTGTATGTGGCTCTGCTGGAGCAGTGCCAGCAGCCGGACGGCTCCGTGAAGATTCCCGCTGCTCTGGTGCCGTACTTCGGTGCGGAGACCATCGCGCCGCGTGCGTAACATCTCTTCCCGCAGGTGCCGCGGATGCGGGCGGCACCTGCCTTTCCTCTCTCTCCTCCGCAGAACAGACTTACACATCCAACGGAAACATTCACTACTATGCGCGAAATGATTGCCACCATGGGGCCGATATTCTGGCTCATCATGCTTTTCGCCGCCCTGTCACTGGCAGTGGTGGCAGAGCGTTTGTTCTATTTCCATCGGGTCAACATCAACTCGGGGGATTTCCTGCGCGGGCTTTCTTCGCTGTTGCGCTCCGGCCAGTATGATGAGGCGCTGCACGAGGCGCGTATGCTTCCCGGGCCGATGGCTCGGGTGGTGGAGGCGGTGCTGTCCCGTCCCCGCTTGAACCGCAATGAGCTGCGCGATATTGCACTGGAGGCGGCCGATATGGAAGTGTACCGGGTGGAACGCAATATCCGCACGTTGCAGGCCTGTGCCACGGTGATGCCCATGCTGGGCATTCTGGGCACGCTGCTGGCGCTGGTGGCGTTCTACGAGCAGCCGGGAGTAACGGATGGTGCGGCTGCGCCTCCTCTGGTGGCGGCCACGCTGCAGCAGGCGCTCATGCTGTCGGCTGCAGGCATAGCTCTGTCTGTCCCCGCCTACCTCTTCTATATGTATTTGGCGGGCCGCGCTCGTCGCATCATCAACAAGGTGGAGCGCGCCGGTCTGGAGTGCGTCTACATCATCTGCGACGCGCGCGATGCTGCAGCTCAGAAGACCGTCGCCGTTGCGCCCAAGCGGACGTGCTGTGCGTTCTCCGCAGGGGATGATGAGAAGGATTAACCCACGAGCCATTTGAGCAGCCATGCGAAAGGTGCGTTCCAGACTGACCGGAGGCGGCGGTTCCATCCTTGTTCTCACGGGTGCGAATCTCTTTATCCTGCTGTGTGTTTGTGTGTTGCTGACCAACCATCTGGTGCCGCGCTACGGATGCCGGGTTAATCCTTCGGAGTCCCATTTCGTGATGGAAAACTATGACCGCGATCAATCCCGCATCATTTCCGTTGCTGCCGGCGATGCCCCGCGCATCTACGATGGCTCCATGCTTGTAGAGGGCGGAATCCCCGGATTTGGTGCCCGGCTGGAAGAGTGGAAGCGCGAAGCCGGCGGAAATCGCCTGCATATCGTTCTGGTGCCGGACAAGGCCGTATCGACCGGAACGCTGCAACAGATTACGGATATGATACTGAGCTGCGGATTTACCTGTAGTTATGCCGCTGTTCCTGCGTTAATGCAATGAGTGAGGAGAAAGAGAGCCGCCCGGAGCGGGCGCGACAGCTTCACGGGTGTCTGCCCCTGTTTCTGTTGTTGTCTGCCGCGTTGATTGGCGGCGGTCTGTGGCTGCTGCCCGTGAAGATGAAAGAGCGGCTGCGTCCTTCCGGTGAGGGAAAGCTGTATTATCACAGCAGCGGCCTGATGAATTTCGAGGCCGTCAGAAAGAGCCCGCTCACTCTCCCCTCCCGTTCCGTTGCAGAAGATATCTTCTATCAGGATTCGGTCAGTATGTACAACAGCGTGAGCCGGGAGGCGGACTTACGCAAAGCCCCGCCGATGGATATCCTGCCCCTGGTGGCGGACTCTGCGGTGATTTCGCGGAAAACTCTGCTGGAGTTGCCGCCGCCGGAGACAGCCCCGGCAGCAGAACCCACAGCAGAGGTGTCGGAGCAGCCCGAATCACCCAACCCGGAGGTGAAACCATGAATATCTTTCCCCTTTCTGCGTCAGAGTTTTTTCTCTTCCTCATGCTGGTGGGGCTGGTTCTGCTCGTCTGCGTCTATATTCCCGTGCAGCTTGCATCTAAATTTCGACGTATGCGGCGTGCGCGTACGCACATCACCTGTCGTATCTGCGGTTATCGTTACCTGCTTTCCGCTTCTCGCGCAGAAAACGTGTGCCCCCACTGCGAATCACGCAACTGAGGCGTTTTCTGCCATTGTTTTGCCCTTGCGTTGGCGGGACTTTTCCCAGAACAATCTGGCATCGCCTGCCGAAACAGCGGAAATGTACCGAGCCCGCAGCAGAGAGGTATCCCGGTGTCCCATTTCCAACTGTAAAATGCCCAGATTGCGAAAGTGAGCCGCATGGTAGGAGGCAAAGGTGTGTCGGCAGGAGTCCGGTGCCCAATTCCGCCTGAAACCGGCGGCGCGTCTCAGGTTGCGCCAGCGAACTGACCAGTTACGCGGAATACAGCAGTCCTCGCGTTTGAGCAGGTGGTGGCAGCGCAGAGGGACGAATCTGCCTCCCCCGGTTTTCGCCGTGTCCGGGCGGATGAATACCTGCCGCTGTTCCCAGTCGATATCTTTTGTGGAGAGACGTTGCACCTCTGTCGGGCGTAGACCGCAATAGAGCATCAGGTGCAGGGAGAGCTTCATGGCACGGTGGGATTGGCGGGTGGTTGCTTCCTGCAGTTTTCTTGTTTGTGCGAGTGATAGGGGCTGAATGGATTTTTCGCGGACGGAGGGACAATCTATACGTTTGACGGGATTGTTGTCCACCCATTCGCAGCGCATGCCGTAGGTGAATATGCTGTGCAGGATGGCACGTCCTTTGCGTAAACTGCATAGGCTGTCGCCGAATGCCTGTTCAAGGATATTGCGGCAGTCTTTTGTGGTCATTTTCCGCAGGGGCAGGGATGCCACGCCTTCCACCCGAAGCATTCTTCTGACATAGTGCCGCAAGTCTCGGCGTGTCGTCGGTCGTCGGTCGGCGCGTGCTTCAATGCTTCTGACGGCGGCTTCTTCAAAGGTAACGGTCTGTTCCATTGCTGCGATGGCCTGTACGCCTTCGCGGAGGGTGCGCCGCAGGAGCTGCAGGAGCTCGACCGGGCGAAGTCCTTGTGCCCGCTCTCCCAATTCCTCGGTGCATTCCAGTATCAGCCTTGCGGCATCCGTTGCGCTCAGCTCCAGTCTTTTCAGCAATCGACCGGCCGTCTGTTCTTCGTCTTGGGTATTCATAGAGGTCATCATTTTTAATGCTGACCCGTTCTTACCCCCGTCAACATCATTATATTGTAGAAATGGTGAGAGCGTTCGTAACAGTTGAGCCGCGCAGGGGGCTCAGGACTGTACCCGTATTGCCTCAAAATAAAATCGAACCCAAGGGGGTGGTTGCCTCAAAATAAAT
>CAYYKC010000096.1:0-9347 GCA_964471605.1 uncultured Akkermansia sp.
GAACCTACGACCTCCGGGTTATGAGCTGCTAAAATCGGTATTTTCCGTTGCGGTTCTATGGCTTTTTTCCCTTTTTCTCGGAAAACCCGGAGGTCGTAGTCCGTTGTGAACTACCTTGTCCACCCTGTGCTATCCCCGTATGGGTCAGCGTATGGGTCAAAGCTTTTTTCTATCAGGAGCTGAATTCTATCAATTTTAACGCCAACTATTCTGCGTTGCCAATCGCATTTTTATAAACAACTACCACAAGACGGTAATAATTGATACCATCTTACAGTTACTAATAACACAAATAAACAAGAAAGCATTCGGCTTAATCATCCGTCCCCGAAGAGCACGCTTCGATTACTTTTCTCTTCATCTCATTAACTTCTGACTTACTCAAATGTTCTCCCGTCTTGTATAGCGCTTTCACCAATCGGTTCATCTCTTTCAATGAAAGCAAGTAAAATGTCATTGCGGCAATCATAAATACGATTTCACCATTTATCATCCAGCAAAATAGGTATTCCTCAATCGTGCCTTCTCGTTCCCCGATCAAAGTAATGTACAGTCCACATACTACCGAAAGTGTCGCATACACAATTCCACACAAAACCTGCGAGTTGCGTTTTGTCATAATGGTGGTACCCTTAACTTTTTGTATAGTCTCGTTATCCAGCAAACCGACCAGCATTCCATAGTTAGAGTATAGAAAACCGCCAAACAAAGCATTTACTGTCATTAAGCTAAAATGAAATGCAGAATCCACCGGGAGTGATACCAACACTACGTCAAATGCTTCTACGGCAATTGTGCATAGGATAGAAAATAGAACTGGAAAAGTACTGATCACTTTCCACGATGTTTTCATTGTTCCCCTCCTCACCTAATAGTCAGGAACGATCTACAAAAGCCAGCAGCACATTTTTATACTGATCATACACTTTTGTCATTTTATCCTTATAATCTCTTCGAATTGCCGCTTTACTTACTTCGATTTTCCGACCGCCTTCCTGCCGAAATTCCTTAATTTCAATAGGATATTTAAAATATTCCTCATACAAATCGTATTCACGCTGTGGTCCCCGCCCATCTTTCTTTCCTGCGATCTTAATAGTATTGTATTGGGTCTGATTCCCTCTCAGTGCTTTTATCAGTTTTGCTATCAAGCTAGGATCATCGATCAGATACCCACGGAAGTCAGGTTTCACATCCACAACCAGACTCGCCGTCTTTCTGCTCATTACTGAGATGACTTCCTCATCAGTAAACCCAAACATTCCCTCCAGCAATTCAGCACTTGGACGTGCAATATCAAAAGAAATACGATTGACTTGCGGTGCCTTCCCATCAATCAATTCTTTAACCAAGTTGTTATTGGGGATTCCATAAGCATCTGCTGTATATCTTCGATCATGCATGGCAAATAGCATAGAGAATGCTTCTTTACCAGGAGCACCCTTTGATTTGGCAATCGAAAAAACACCATGAGTATAACCCAAAACGCAATATGTAAAGCACTCTATTCCATTATTTCCAATTTCATCTGGTGCCAGAACATCGGTCGTTTTCCGGGTCTTATAGTTTCTTTTCTGGATACTATTGTTAAGACGCTTGCGGCTGAGTCTCACAAACAGGTATTCGTCTGTATTTTCCAGAATATCCATCAAAACAGGTTCTGTTTGTTCATATGTCAGTTCTATCGAATTATTGATGCAGTTACTGCTGATAATATCCGATAAAATATCTCTATACTGATTTACAGGAATCACGGCTCCTGTTTTTGCATCTTCAATGACCAGTTCATAAAAATATACATTTTTCTTTGACATTAGGTGTTACCTTCTTTCTCTTTTACGAAAAGTGTTCTCAGCCCATATTTTTGTATATTATATCAAATTATGACAAATAATCAATATGTGTTGATGTGTGAAACAACAAATCCAACCACCACCTGATCATTCCAATCCACAGCAAAAATTAGTGCCAAATCGCAGTTGACAATACACCGCGTACGGTATATAATAAGGATGAAGGCAGAGATGTCTTTCCGTGCGGCGGCACGTTAAAGCTGTACTGTATACGGAACAGGGTAAAAAATCCGTAGCTGATTAGATGTTCGACAGGGCATCGGGCTTGGCACCTGAGATATAGGTGTAGTCCGCATCGGGGACTTAATATTCTGATGGCGATTTAGATGTTCGACAGGGCATCGGGGCTGACAGCCAGCATAAAACACGCATTTCGCAAGTCCAGAGCGGATGGTTTATTGGCCGTCCGCTCTATTTTTTAGATTTAGAAATAGAGAGAACATAGCATGGTTAAAACAGAAGATCGAGTTCAGATCGTGCAACGAATTATCTCTGCTGCACAGAAATATCGTGATAAGTTGGTTGGTAAATCCTTTCTTTATGTCTTCGATAATAGGTATATAGAAGTCCTGTTTCGTACAAAAGATTTTCTTCATTTAACAGGTGTCCAGCCCGTAAGGATGTCTGCAAAAGAATTTTATAAAGAAGCTATTAACGGTACACTTCGTGATACTCAGATAACTTTCACACGGCGCCATCCCTATGATTTATGTGAACGAAAATCCAAGTATTTAGGGCAAATTGAAATACTGACAAATTCAGGTATTTTGATGCTTGAATCTGTGACTACCGACAGTCATATTTATCAGTTTGCTGCCGCCGACTTGGTATTTACAATATGCTTTGACCACGATACTGATGACGCTGGTATTAAGCAAAGTGATTACTTCATTCCTCGTTCCCTTCGCGTTGAAGACAGCTTTAGCCGTGCAGGAACCGTTTATGAAGTTGATTATATTTTTGAAAAGAGTAACCAAACAGCTCGATATTGTTCAGTATTGTATGCCAATCCCTCTATTTCACTATCCGATCTTCCAGATGCAGTAAAAAGAAAACTAGACACCTCATTATTCAATTGAACCATGATATAAGCGCCGTAGTGTGATACTACGGCGCTTATTTTTTGCCGCCTTGGATTGATACCCCAATAGCGCTCTCTTCATATAATAGTTAAATCTTGTTTCATTCTATGTTGCTTTTTTACTTACGGTATTTTATAATTTATTTAAGAATTATATCAAAAATAGATGATAATTCTAAAAATACATTTTCCTAGAAGCATGCTTAAGTCTAACTAATAAAATCCATCAAAGTTTGCTTAAATTATGATCTCTTTTCTAAGCAAGTGATCAACATGGTAGTTTCCCTAGGCTGGAGGAACATATGCTAGATGAAACAAAGTATAAAATAACTAAAGAACTTCTTTTACAAATTGAGCAACTTGTAAAAGCAAAATATGAAGAGGAAGTAAAGCGAGAGGAATCTTTAATTGCTCAATCGTCAAATATGCAAACAGTATTTTCTATTTCTTCTGCGGCACTATTTATGCTATTGCCAACAATAATAGATGCACAATACAGAGGTAATCTAAACTTAAGTGTTGTCTATTTCTTCGTTTCAATTATTACTTTTTTTCTCATATCAAGCCTATTCTTCGCCACTATAGTTCAGAACCGTAGGAAAAGGGTAAGGTTTGCAGCAATGCAATCTTTGATTAGCGAAATAGAAGATGTGTCAAAATTTAAAGAGAATCTTGAGAATCCATTTGCACTGACTCGTAAATCAATCAATTCATATCACGCAGCATACAAAAGTCTTTACGAAAATAATAATAAGCGAGTGGTATTAATTCGGATCTCAATGTGGTTATTTTATATAGCACTTGGGGGATGTGTTGTTTTTTTCTTGGTATCTACATATATTTTATTTTTCTGAAGCTGAAGGAGTGAAGTTAAATGATAAAGAGAGGCCAACTCGTTCGCCATATTTCGCGTAAGTATTTTGCTATAGTGTTAGCAATATTCCCAACGAAAAGATGCGCTTCAATAATCGACTTACATACATTTAGAATTCGAAATATAGATATAAATGAACTAGAGCCCTACGATCCTAATGGTGGTTTTGGAGGAGGGGGTTCTCGCCCCATACCTATTTTTACAGACAGCGAAGTTGATGCACTCTCTGAATTGATTGACATTAACGGTGGTTCATTGGGTACAGAAGAAATTAGATATCGTCACCCCGAACATCTAGTAGTATACAACAAAGTAATGCGTTTACGTGATTCGTTAACTCAATCCAAGGTTCTTGCATATGTATAGTGCTCTAGTAACTGCGAGATCTTTATGCCAACCTAATGCGAATAAATAGTACATACCATTTACCAACCAGCCCCATCCTCAGCAATGGATGGGGCTGGTTATCTCTATTCCTCTGCAAGTTCCGTTCTCAATCGGATACCAACCTTCACACCCTCCACAAAGCCAGACCGCTGGTGATCACGGCATAGAGTACACACGGGATAGATAATTTTATCCATCTCCCTCAGCTCCATGCCGTTCATCTGTCGGTACAATTCGTTGAAGTCCTCTTTGATGGTTCCATCGTCCATCTTGTTGGATTCAGCGTAGGCTTCGTAGAGAAGTGTCAGTACGGATTCTCCGTCACCGAAATCTGGTGGTTTTTCTGCGATATAGGCTCTCAGTTTTTCAAAGTAAGTTGTCAAGTCAATCACCTCCAAAGTGTGGTGATGTTAACTCTGATGCCATAAATAATCAAGTAGCTAGAATAGCCAAAAGTTTATAGAACGTTCATACATCTTCGACAGCATCCCGGAAAATGCCCTGTTGACTTTTGCTAGAATATAGTCAACGAACTCTATTCCGAGCGAGAGAACCTACAAAGATGAATGAACCATCAGCGGAACCCTCACTCGAAATGAGTTGGGTTCCGTATTTTTATTTGGAGGATAAAGAATGTACAACTACGTTTTCCGAAGGCGGTTTTGTTTTGAAGTCAGTCTGGCAATTCAAAACCTAAGGAGGAAACCAATTGAATTCTACATACACCAACATCGAAGAGTTGCCCCTGACCCTCAAGGCCGAGGAAGCGGCTAAGGTTCTGAGGATCTCCAAGTCCAAGGTCTATGATCTTGCCCGTACGGAATCCTTTCCTGCTGTTAGAATCGGCAAGCGAGTGGTCATCCCCAGAGATAAGCTGATCGAATGGATGAACGCACAGGCAGAGGTGTCCGATTGAGACTCTATACTCCACCCAAGAAAGAGTTCCTGATGCTACCCAACGCTGTGTTCGATATGCCGCTGGATGTGTACGCGTTCAAGATCTATGCGTACCTGGTGTGTTGTGCCGGAAGTCGTGGCGAGTGCTGGCCTACGATGCACAAGATGAGTAAGAAGCTGGGCATCGCAATGAGTACGGTACAGGATCGTATCAGTCTTCTGGAGAAGCGGAAGCTGATTGCCATCAAGAAACATAAGGGTGCTGGTAAGTACAAGAATAATATCTATGTTCTGCTGTCTCAGGACAATCCCGACATCTACCGTGATTTGAGTGAGCCGGAGGAACTGCCCCTGTTTGCAACGTAAGACGGTATCAAATCATTTTACCAGACAGTAAATAGTAAAACGAAGGAAACAAATAACCATTACGGATTCTCACCCCAGTTTTAAGGGGCTTAGGAAGATTACTCCCGCAGTAAAGAAAGTACACCTCCCAGCCTCTGAAATCTGAGATTCGCACACCGTACACACCAATTCAAAGGCCAGAGAGGAAACGTAACGAAAGCCACCCGTGAAGCCACTGTCACCCCTGTGTCCGATTTCTATATGAAAGCAGAGATTGACCCATGGGCATTCTGCACGAAGAATTGGAGCAAGCGGTGGGGATACGAGGAAATTACGAGAAGCAGGTTAAAGTAAGGGGGCATTACCGCCCACTTACGGATCACACCGGCCAGCAGAGCTGACCGGGTTGCAACGGGTTTTCGGATTTCAAAACCGGGGTCATAGGGGGAGTCCGTGTAATATGCACAACAAAATGGAGGAACTGATTGAAAGAAACCAAAAACAAATACGCAATTTACCTTTACCCCTCCCAGATGGAGGAAATCAAAAACTTAATGGAACAGGCCAATGCCAAGAGTCAGAGTGAATTCGTTTCGGATGCCATCCGATTTTACATAGGGTACTTGCAGCAGGGCAAAAACGTGGATTATCTGGCACCCATCATCGCCCAGACCATCAAAGAAGAAATCCACAGCACCGAGAAGAACATTTCCCAGATTCTGTTCAAGGTAGCCGTTGAGTCCGCAATGCTCGCTCAGATTCAAGCGTTCCAGATTCAGTTGACTCCCACACAAATGGAGGATCTCAGACGGATGTGCTCTCAGATCGTTGCCCAAAACAATGGCATTATTACCTTCGAGGATGCCTATGCACATCAGCACCGTTAAGGGGATAGTCTATGCCTAAAACCATCGTTACAAGCACCTTCCGCAAGGGCGGTGGTGCCGGTAAGAAAGGCGGTGCCGGAGGGCTTCTGAAGTACATGGGAACCCGTGAGGGAGTTGAAAAACTCCCTCTTTCCCAGGCGAATACCCCGGCTACAAAACGGCAGAAATCCCTTGTTGAATCTGTAATAAAGAGGATTCCCGAAGCAGTTCAATACCCAGAGTATCATGAATATTTGGACAGCAGAACCAAGGGAGCAGCCAACAAATTCCTCAACGTTGTGCTGAAACAGCATGACGAAGCAGAGAAAATTGGTAAGCTGGTAAGCTACATGGCTGAGCGCCCTGGCGTGGTAAAACAGGGAAAACATGGCCTGTTTTCTCAGACGGATGACCCCATCGATCTGGACGCAGCCGCCAAGGAAGTAGCCTCCCACGAAGGCTATATCTGGACACATATCGTGAGCCTCCATCGGGAGGATGCAGAACGGTTGGGATACAACAACGCAGAAGCCTGGAAATCCCTCGTCAGAAGAAATGTGACCACTATCGCGGAAGCCCACAAGATCCCCCTCTCCGACCTGAAATGGTATGCCGCCTTTCACGATGTCGGACACCACCCTCACATCCACCTGATGGTCTACTCCAAAGGGCAAGAGGGCTACCTTTCCAAGCAGAGCATCGACAGCCTGAGAAGCTGTTTTGGTAACGATATTTTCAAGCAGGAACCAATAATACCATGAAATATATCATATCTTTCATCAAAATGCTCGTTGGCATTTCGAAACTCCTTATTAAAGAGCCATTTGTACTCGCTAATATCTATCCCGAAGGTTTCCTGCAAATATTTAGCGCGTTCATTATACTGTCTAGATCTCCGCATATTGCTCGAAAACACGTTGATCACATTACCGCAGGAGGTAAGTGCATTCTGTAGATGGTAAAAATAGAATGTATAGTCCTCTCCGTAAAAATCCTCGCCAATATCCCCTTTAAGCATGATATCCAAAGAGATGACGATAAACTTTAGATTCTCAATCACAGTGTTTGCTATAATGATGTCTGCATTTTCTTCGGTTAATTCCAGATACTGATTAAACATTATAAATACCTCATTGCTGATGGTCACATAAATATACTTATGTGTTCATGGCTTAATTACCAGTCCATGTTAGATTGATTGTCTATTTCATACCACATTTTTTCGATAGTCCATTCTGCCTGTTCTTTCGTTTCTATGCCATCTGTATACATTTCTGTATCGATAGGAATGGCAAGGCCGCTTCGAACAAACATCATCGGAATCTCAAATTGTGTATCTAGATTTTCCCAGAATTCGTTGAAAACCTTTTTTGCATTGAGATACATCCCATAGGAGATGGTATCAGAATAACCGTTGAAAAATCCTTTTAGGTATTCTTTTCCTACATACATAGGAAAACGTCCGAAATTCGGAATTTGTACATAAGCCATCATTTCACGAGAGAATCCCCCATGAGCATTATGGTTTCGATACACTTCTTTAATCCGCCTCAGTTCAGCAACTGTCTCTGTAGGCATTGACGTCCCACAGACATCGCGAATTTTCACATCCCATGCCCATTTTGTATTTCTGATGTAATTTTTGTAGTAGGATTTTTCTAAGAAGGATGCGGTAGTGAACGGGTAGAGAAGCGTTAGTACATGTTCAAGAGCGGAGAAAAATGTATCTATGTAGGCTTCAATATCATAAGTGATCTCGTTGCGGAGCGAACGCAAATAACCCTGCCCTTTGGGAGTCATACAAGTATATCCCCGGTCACTTTTAATAATATCGTATTTACCTCTACATTTATCTTGAATGATATGCTTTCGTTGTTCCAGTTTTTCAATTCTATTTTCGTAGAATGATAACTTCGAAAAATACTCTGGTGCCTCATTTTTCATTGAGAACTCATTGTTGGTCAGTGCTTGCTCTCCAACTAGCATAAATAGTTGCTCTAATAAGGGACGAACTTGTTCAAATACTGATATTATTTCTTCTTTGTACTGTTTATCAATTGAAAGCTGATAGCTCATTTTAAAATGGCCAACAGTAGCAAATGTTCCCTTATAGTCAAAATCAATGATATAGTAAACTTTTTCAAAGATCCTGTACCTCACATCAAAACCCAATATGGCGTCAAAACAGTATGCAAGCAAGTTGGGTTCGAGAGGATTATCTGTGTATTGGATTTCCTTGCGGTTTTCATCGTTTCGTTGCGTTTGATCTGAAACGGTAGAGATATCCTTTAGCAGAAACTTAATTTGTTCTGTTACAGTAGAAATATTCATCATTTAACCTATCAAATTAAGCCATCAGCGCGTAACTTAGTCTTGATTTGCTGCAGAAAAGGCTGCATTCTGCGATAAGCGATCTTCGAAAGCGCTAGGTGGTAGTCAATTTCTTTTTTCAGTTCTGCGTGTAAATGAATTGCATTGCGCACTTCATAGATTCTAATTAATTCCGAACAAAATGTAGGCAATCCCGGTAATTGCTTTATATCCGAGAGAATATCAGCAGCTGGATCACTTTGCTCGGGGATGTCTGATAAAATACCAAGTTGAAATGCGGCGATACATTTTTCGTCAAATCTAACTTTGGTAATATCTCGCTTCTGCGAAGTTGCAAAATAGGGGATGATTGTTTTTCCATCATGGAAAAGTAAAGAGTTAATTGCAGACAGTTGATTTGTAGGTATTGAGTACGGCTTGTTAACATTCTGCGTAAGCAGATTCTGGACAATTAGGTCATTTTTATAATACTCATCAAACAGCACATAGTGAATTGTTGCTTCATAAACGGATGCATACATCAATACTTGCATCTTTACCTCGGCGAGCAACAATTCGTCCTTAGCAGCTAGTCCCTCGAAAATTTTGTATACAAAACGTGCATTTTTGAATTCTGAAATTAATCTGGCTTTTAAGGCACTGTCCTTGATAAAGTCAAAAGCACTATCATACCAGCTATCATTGGGCAGATCCCGCAGACAGTATGACATAAT
>CAYYKC010000097.1:0-8732 GCA_964471605.1 uncultured Akkermansia sp.
GTATTCGGAAAGATGTATAGTCCAGGTGGACATGTGAGTATATTTGCAGTTCGCCATGAAAGACTTACTGAAAAAATTAAATAAGATACACTATTGGCCTAATAATGGGAACTTGGGAGATTTACTGATTGCGGAAGCAACCCGTCAATTTTTTCGCAGGAATCATATTATCTGGGAGGAGTATAATCCCGCCAGCCCTCCGGATGAAGAAAACATCATACTCGTATACGGAGGAGGCGGGCGCTTCACTTCGCACTGGGGTGGAATAGATGTGCATTTGACACATCTCACTCACCCACGAGTCAAAAAGGGAATCATATTACCACACAGTTTCTTTGAAGTGGACTTTTTTATCAAGGGGTTGGACGAGCAGCACACTATTATCTGCCGGGAACAGCGGAGCTATGATTACTGCTGCTCTCTGTTACCCCGTGCAACTGTCATGCTGGATGATGATATGGGATTGCAGCTTGACTTGCAGGAGTTGCCACAAACAATAACCATCCCCGAAATACACGATATCACTAATAAAGAGGAGCATGCTCAATATGAGTTGCTTCAACACGGATGGGATAAGAAAGTTTTGAAAGGAGTTCGTCAATCAACCGTATCCGCTCTCATTAAGGGACAAAGAAAGAAAGTAGCATTTCTTTTGCGAACGGATAAAGAGAAATCTGCGACTCTATGTTCCCCGGTCTCTTATGATATTTCACTAGCATGGGGATCCAGTTGCAGAGAAACTGCATATAATGCATACTTTATTCGAGTATTTGCAGATGCCATTTCATATCCGGACGTGGTGGTAACGGATCGTTTGCATGTCGCCATTATGGCGAATCTTTGTGACAAGGAAGTATATCTGCTCGATAACGATTACGGAAAGCTCAGTGGTGTATATAATCTGTCTTTATCCGGAAATCAGAATGTCCATTTATTGCCTGACTCCGAACCCAAAGATTATTTATTAGAAGCATGGAAGAAGCTGAACAATCCGTTAAAATTAACACTCTGCAAAATCTCTCATAAGATTCATAAAATACGTTCCATTCCCCGTCGAACCATTAATTTCATCAAACGCAAGTTACTATCGAACGCTCGTCGATTATGATGGCGACAGCATCGTGCTCAAACAATATACAAGAGAAGCCGCAAAAATTGAAAAAGCGGGACCATACGGCTATTTTCGCTTAAAAAAGTGAAAATAGCCCATTTTGGCTTAAAAAAGCGGCGGAGGCGGCTTTCGGCTGGCAGGGCGCGGGGAGGAGTGAGAAGTTGCATAAAAAGTGCATTTTTCCCTGTCATGACGCGGTGCGCGACACTTTCGGCATCTTGACGGATTGCGGGGAACATGTTACAGTTCGGATAAGCAACTATTATGGGCAAGACATTATACCGGAAAGTATGGGACGCGCACACGGTCGGCACGCTGCCGGACGGGCGTACGCAGTTGTTCATCGCCACTCATCTGATGCACGAGGTGACCTCACCCCAGGCATTCGCCATGCTGCGCGAGCTGAACCTACCCGTGCTGCACCCGGAGCGCACCTTTGCCACGGTGGACCACATCATCCCCACGGATAATCAGTGCGAGCCCTTTGCCGATCCCCGTGCCGCGACGATGCTTCAGGCGCTGCGCAGCAATTGCAAGGAACACGGCATCCGCCTCTTCGACCTCGCCAGCGGTCGTCAGGGTATTGTTCACATGGTCGGTCCGGAGCTGGGCATCACACAGCCCGGCATGACCATCGTCTGCGGTGATTCCCACACCGCCACACACGGTGCCATGGGCGCTGTGGCCATGGGTATCGGCACCACACAGGTGCGCGATGTGCTGGCCACGCAGACTCTGGCCATGAGCCCGTTGAAAGTGCGTCATGTGCGCGTGGAGGGCACGCTGCGCCCCGGTGTGACGGCCAAGGACGTGGCGCTGCATATCATCGGCAGGCTGGGTGCCAACGGCGGGCTGGGCTATGCGTATGAATTCGGCGGTTCCGCCATTGAGAATATGGAGATGGACGGCCGCCTGACGCTCTGCAATCTGGCCATTGAGGGTGCAGCCCGCTGCGGTTATATCAACCCGGATGAAAAAACCTTCGCCTACCTGAAGGGCCGCCCGTATGCGCCGAAGGGTGCGGACTGGGATGCCGCCGTGGAGCGCTGGAAGAGCTTTGCCAGCGATGCGGATGCGGAGTACGATGACGTGGTCATCATTCCTGCGGAGGAGATTGAGCCGACTGTCACCTGGGGCATTTCCCCGGATATGAGCATCGGTATATCCGGCACGGTTCCCGCCCCGGAGGATGCCCGCGATGCCGAGGGGCGCAAGGCCTACACCACAGCACTGGAGTACATGAAGCTCACGCCCGGGCAGTCGATGAAGGGTCTGCCGGTGGACGTGGCATTCATCGGTTCCTGCACCAATGGCCGCATCTCCGACTTCCGCGCCGTTGCCCCGCTCATTGCCGGGCGCAAGGTGGCACCCGGAGTGAAGGCACTGGCCGTGCCCGGCTCCCAGATGACCGCGCAGCAGTGCGAGGAGGAGGGCATTGCTCAGATTTTCCGCGATGCGGGCTTTGAATGGCGACTTCCCGGTTGCTCCATGTGTCTGGCCATGAACCCGGATCGTCTGGTAGGCGACCAGATTTGCGCCAGCACCAGCAACCGCAACTTCAAGGGTCGCCAGGGCAGCCCCACGGGTCGCACACTACTGATGAGCCCGCTGATGGCCGCCGCCGCCGCCCTCACAGGCCGCGTATCCGACCCTCGCGAGGTATTCGACATTGCCTGATGTGAACCGCTAACCTCTTTTTTCCGAACATGCCTCTCAACAAAATCATATCCATTTCCGGCAAGGCCGTTCCCGTTCCCGGAGCGGACATGGACACGGACCGCATCATCCCCGCCCGCTTCCTCAAGTGCGTGACCTTCGATGAGCTGGCCGGCACCATGTTCCATGATGAGCGTTTCAACGATGACGGCAGCTCCAAGGGCCACCCCATCGATGCCCCGCAGCATGCAGGAGCCTCCATCATCCTGGGTGGTGAGAACTTCGGCTGCGGTTCCTCTCGCGAGCACGCCCCGCAGGCCATCAAGCGCTCCGGTATCCGCGCCATTGTGGCAGAAAGCTTCGCGGAAATCTTCTTCGGCAACAGCTCCGGCATCGGCCTGCCCTGCGTCTGTGCCGCCCGCGAGGATATTCTGGCTGCCACAGAGCTGACCACACAGAAACCGGACACCGTCTGGACGGTAGACCTGGACAGCATGACGCTGAGCTGTGCGGAGGCCTCCTACCCCGTCCGCATGCCGGCAGAGCCGCGCGAGGCTCTCATGCTGGGCCGCTGGGATGCCGTGGTGGAGCTGATGAACGCCCCGGAGGCCGTGGCCGCACTGGCTGCCAAGCTCCCCCGCCCCACGCTGTAACAACCATCCCCCCTCTTTCGACCATGCTGGCTCAGATTGCACCACTGATAACCCGCGGCGTTGTGGACAACACGACGCCGGGCTATGTGGAGCTGCGTCTGTGGGGCATCGATGAGGGAGAACCCATCGACATCCTGCTCACGGGCAACTGTCTGGCAGACATCGCCGGCTGCCGCGTGAGCTTCACCAACAAGAGCCCCCTGCCCCACCCGGGCAAGGAGCACCCCGTTCTCAAGGGATTGCGGGAGGACACCCGCGCCACCCGCGCCGGGGATATGACCCTCTCCCGCCGCCTGCCGGAGCAGGACAACCGCCGCGCCATCACCAATGTGCTCTCGCTGGAGTTCTTCCTTGTGCCGGAGACCCGCGTGCTCATCGAGATGAGCAGCTTCGAGTTCGAAATCTCCCTGCCCCAGTGGCAGATGAGCTGGGCAGAAGCCAACGCGCAGATGTTCCTCAACATGGAAGCTCTCCGCGCCCATGTGGAGTGGAATATGGAGCATTTCGACGGCCCGGGCATGGCCGATTTGCGCCGCACGGACTTCCCCGCCTGCGAATGGGACAAACGCCTCAACCACGCGGAGGCCGCCATGGCCATCTTCCCCACCATCCGGGAGAAGTACCGCTACCAGCTCAACGGTTACAACTCGCTGGCCTACGTCATGGGTCGCCACGATATCCTGGAGCAGAAAGCCGCCGAAGATGAAGCCCAGATGCCGCCCGACCCGCAGGAAACGGCACGCGAGTGGGAGGTAGTGGACTTTGTGGAGCCCGCCTACGCCGCAGAGGTGAAGCGCGCGCTGCACCACCCGCTGTTCATGGAGACCTCCCACCTCACCTCCATCGTGCACCAGACCCTGCTGAGCAAGCCGCAGCAGAATCCGGCGGTGGAAGAGTTTGTGAACGACTACGCCGGGCTGGTCAGCCACATTCTGGCCACCATCCTGCTGACCCGCCAGAAAGAGTTTTCGCTGGAGCTGGCCTGCAAGCGCATCGCCATCCTCATCCTGCGGGTACAGGCGCTCGCCGGGCGCGGTTCAAAGTTGATGAGTGAGAGTGCCGCCCGGCTGCTGCAGGAAGCCGCAGCCGCCCTACTGTCGCGGCTGGAAGATTTTGACACCCGGCTGCGCCGCCGCTGACCCCCGCCCCCTCGCTGCCATGTACGTTGCCCGGGAACGCCGTGAATACATCCTCCGCCTCCTGCAACAGCGCGGCAGCATCCGCTCCGCCACCCTGGCACGGGAACTCGGCGTGACAGATGAAACCATCCGCACCGATCTGGTCGCGCTGCAGGCACAGGGGCTTCTGGAGCGCACCCACGGCGGGGCTCGCTACCGCCTGCCGCTCTCG
This sequence comes from uncultured Akkermansia sp., assembly GCA_964471605.1. Taxonomy (GTDB): domain Bacteria; phylum Verrucomicrobiota; class Verrucomicrobiia; order Verrucomicrobiales; family Akkermansiaceae; genus Akkermansia. The sequence goes on from CAYYKC010000097.1 coordinate 4,771, forward strand.
GGTGATTTGCCGGACGGAAACGCCCGGCTGGATTGCCGTCTGGCCGTCATCGCCGCGCAGAAAATCCCCGCAGGTGCGCGGCTCTGGCTGGATGATTCGGCCTTCTCCATGGCCCTTGTGGCGGCGCTGGGCGACAAACCCTGCACCCTCATCACCGCCTCTCTCTCCCTGCTGCATCGGCTCTCTGCCGCCGCCCTGCCGCACGATCTCCTCTGCCCCGGCGGCACGCTGGACAAAGAATGCGGCTTCTTCCTCGCCGATGATGCGGCGGAGCAGATGCGGCATCTGGCACCGGACATCGCCATCATCTCCCCGCCGGCACTGCGGGCACACGCGGCCGCCTACGATTCCCCCACCCGCGCCCGATGGACACACGCCGCAGCCACCGCTGCCGGCGAAACCATCGCCATCGTACCCGCTGCTGCCCTGAGTGCGCTGGCTCCCCACACGGTAGAAATATCACCCACTCTCCTCGTGACGGAAGATTTCATCCCGCCCGGCTTTGATGATGTCCAAACAGAAACCGTGCCCTACATCGCCCCGGAGGACATCATGCAGAGCACGGATTGGGATTTTTAAGCGGTAAATGGTCTTTACTGAGCGTTGGCAGACTTGCTCTGCAGCCAGTTCAGGATATTCTGCCCGGTCTGAGTCTTCGGCTGATAGGTGGAGGGGGTCACAGTCGACGTTGTCGTTCCGGCATTAGTCGTGGTGCCGGAAAGGCCGGGAATGACCCTGTTGACCGCAGCACCCACCAGACAATCGCGGTACAGCTTGCCGCCCTGCCAGTTGTTGAACGTGAAGCGCCCGGATTCCGGCATGGCATTTTCCGTGCGCAGCACGCGGTAGCGCAGGCTGTTGCGGGTGAAGTAATCGTAGGTATTATCCGCGCCGTAGTACATCATATCCGTGTAGGACGTGGGATCCACGGCGGTGTAGGTGGAGGGCGTGAGCAGTTCCTTGCGGGTGATGGTCTGCACCGGCATCAGCGAACAGGAGGCCAAAGCCACCATGGCAATCAGGGAGGGGATAAAAATACGCATGCGCGGGGTTGTATCACAAAATCTCCTGATTGGCAAGCACAAAGAAGTGAGCGCACTTGCCGACTCGGCAAATGCGCCCAGCGTCAACAGAGCCTGAGCCCTCCTTTACTTCTCAATGATGACGGGAGGCGGCACGGGAGCCGGGGGCGGGGTCTGTTGCTGCTGACAGCAGGAGGCGAAGGCCACTGCTGCTACCAGGAGTAGTATGCTGTTTTTCATTCTATCTTTCTGTTTGTTTTTTGAGTGGGAACCGGCATCACCTTGACACCTCCTCCCTTGAGCCGCCAGTGTAGCAGAACAAGTTTCCCCACGCAATCTATCTTTACACTAACTTCCTGACTATTAGATGGCTTTACACTCAACGAAACAACAAAAACGCACCGAAACATCGGGGTTCGGTGCGGGAATCGGCCTACGGCCGCTGCTATATCGCTACTGCCGATGCTTACAGCTCGTAATAGGTGTAACCGCTCAGGCCGTTGCGGTAGGCTTCCAGCGCATCACGACGCTGGCGGGGGGTGATAAGCCCCTCTTCCACCGCACGCTCCGCCAGATTGCGGAACTGTGCCACCAGATCCTTGGCATCGTACTTCACATAGGAGAGCACATCCGCCACGCTGTCACCCTCTTCCTCCTGAGTGTAGACGGGACGACCGTTCTCCAGGTGCACACTTACCACGTTGGTATCGCCCAGCAGGTTGTGCAAATCACCCAGCGTCTCCTGGTACGCACCCACCATGAACACCGCCACATAGTACGTCTCCTGCGCGCCCACTTCATGCAGAGGCAGCGAGCGCGCCACATCCTCGCGGTCAATGAAATTGTCCACCTTGCCATCGCAATCGCAGGTGATATCCACCAGCACACTCTTCTGCGACGGGCGCTCGCAGAGACGCTGAATGGGTGCCACGGGGAAGAGCTGGTCTATCGCCCAGGAATCAGGCAGGCTCTGGAACACGGAGAAGTTGCCGTAGTAGAAGTCCACCATGTTGTCGGACACCTCCTTCAAATCCTCAGGAATCTCGCTCATCTCCGAGATACGGTGCGCAATCAGCCCCATGATATGCCAGTAGATAGCCTCGCCCATGCCGCGCTCGCGCAGACTGGCCTTGCCGTGGTAGAACTCCGCGCGCAGCTGGTCGCGGTAATAAATGGCATCGTTGTAGCACTCCTGGATATTCTTGCGGGTAATCATGCGGCGCGTCTCATCCAGCGCCCTCAGCACATCGCTGGCACCCTCCGGCAGCGTGGGCATACTCTTCTCCATGCCGGGTGCCGTGGTCACATCCAGGATATTGAACGCCAGCACCGCGTGATACGCCACCACCGCGCGGCCGGACTCCGTCACCAGATTGGGGTGCGGCACATCGGCCCGCGTACACATCTCGCCCACAATCTCCACGATATCTCGGGCGTACTCTTCAATGGTATAGTTACAAGAGGAATGGAAATTGGTCTGCGAGCCATCGTAGTCCACCGCCAGGCCGCCGCCCATATCCAGCGTCCCCATGGGTGCACCCTCCTTCACGAGGTCAATATAGATACGACAGGCCTCCGTGAGCGCACCGCGCACCACGGAAATGTTGGGAATCTGGGAGCCCTGGTGATAATGCAACACCTTGAGACAATGCAGCTTGTCCGCAGCCTTCAGCGCATCCACCACATCGATGACCTGCGCCGCATTCAACCCGAACACGGACTTATCGCCCGCAGACTCATTCCAATGCCCGCTGCCCTTGGAGGCCAGACGCACGCGCACACCCAGCTGCGGCTCCACGCCCAACGCCTCTGCGCGGCGCAGAATGGCGGGCAGCTCATTGGGCATCTCCAGAATCAGGCATATATTGATTCCCATCCGCATCCCCATGAGTGCCAGGTCGATGAACTCGTCATCCTTGTACCCGTTGCACATCAGGTAAGCCTTCGGGTCTTTCATCTGTGCCATGGCGGCAATCAGCTCCGGCTTAGAACCGGCCTCCAGCCCGTAGTGATAGCGCGCACCGTGAGAAACAATCTCCTCCACCACCTGGCGCTGCTGGTTCACCTTGATGGGGTACACCCCACGGTACTTGCCCTTGTAGCCTGCCTCCTTGATAGCCTTGTTGAAACTCTTGTTCAGCTCGTCAATACGCGCATGCAGCAAATCCCGGAAACGCAGCAGCACCGGGGCATCCGTCCCGCGCTCCGAAAGCCCCTTCATGATATTGTACAGGCTCACCGACTTCGAACTGCCGTCCGAATCCTGCAACTTCACCATGAATTCACCATCTTTCGAGATATTGAAATAGCCGTTGCTCCAGCCGTTGACACAGTACAGCTCCGCAGAATCTGCGGCGGTCCAGTTGCGAATCTTGCGCTTGATGGATGAGTTTCGCGAGTTCTTCATAGTTCGGATTCTGCTTGATAATAGGCTCTTAACTGCGAGGAATGCGCGCGTTATATACCATGCTGCACCAATTGTCAATCAGAAGTTTATCTTATTTTCGCCCTCACCGCCATTATTTCGGCCCTCCAAAACATTCTCGCCCCCGACCTGCCACGTCAAAACCTGCCAAAAATCACCCAAAATCAGCACATTATGACACCACATGCAAAAAAAATGCAATTTTAAGTGAAATTTGGATTGCCAAGCAGCCAAAAATCGTGTAGACTGTCGCACCCACCCGAGCCGGGAGGCTCACAGACCATTTACACAAAAAAAGGAGATACAGGAATGAACATTCTCGATACAATCGGAAAAGAGCAGATGAAGGACGTGACTCCCTTCAACGTTGGTGACACCGTGAAGGTACACTGCCGCGTGATTGAAGGTGGTAAGGAACGTGTGCAGATCTTCCAGGGCATCGTTATCGGCAAGCGTGGTGCCGGCATCAACGAGGCTTTCACCGTTCGTAAGATTGCCTACGGCGAAGGCGTGGA
>CAYYKC010000098.1:0-8700 GCA_964471605.1 uncultured Akkermansia sp.
ATGTTCTATGGTATGGGTGGTATTCCCGGGCTGCGAGAGTTGATGGATGAGAGTCTGGAGGCTCTGGCGCATGGGCATGTGCAGCTAGGGCTGCGTGAGCGGCGGGCGTATGACCGGCTGGGCGAGTTTATGAAAGAGCAGCTTGGCCTGGATACGGAGGTGAAGCGTAATGACTGGATGGCCGGGTTGAAGAAGAAGGTTGATACCGGGGTGAAGCGTGCGGGCGAGCTTGTGGTGCATAAGCTGGAGTTGACGCAGGAGGAGGCTGCGGGCTGGTTGGAGCTGGATAAGGAGGAGCGCGAGGAGAAGCGCCGGGAGTTGCTGGACGCGGCAGAGAAGTCCGGGGTGGATGCTCAGAATGTGGTGTATGAGGAGGATATTCCGCTGCTGCGTGATGAGCTGGCTAAGTTTGATGATTTGCCGGGCATGCGGAAGTTTGTCCGCACGGAGCGCAGCTGGCGCAAGGCGCAGCCGGGCAATATTGTGGCCAGCAGGGATGAGATTCTCAATATCCTGCTGCTGTGTGAGCAGACGGAGTATCAGCAGGCGGCTGACGAGAACGGTTACACGGCGGAGGTGCTGGCGAAGCTGCGCGCTGCTGTGGGTGAGGATGTGATGGCGTTTGGCCATGAGATGCGGAAGGTGCTGGAGGGTAGCGGTCTGGCGGCGGTGTATGAGGCGCGGGAGGGGATTCCGTTCCCGGCGGTGCAGAATTACTGGCCGGGTAGGTTTGACTTGTCTGCCAAGATGAATGAGCAGGCTAATGCGCTGGATCCGACCACCGGCACGGGTACGCGGTACGGTATGCTGATTGCCCGCGTGAAGCATAAGCTGAAGTTCAATCTGAATCTTGGGGCAAGTAATGTGTTTCTGGCGGCGCTGGCGCAGCAGAATAATTATATCTGTATGGGTGAGCTGACGGCCAGATGGCGGCGGTTGCTGAGTCATTCCAACTTTGCGATGTCGCTGAAGCAGCGCCTGGGAGACAAGCAGTTCAAGCAGCTGAAGGAGCTTATCAATCTGCTGGATGGAGCGGGTATTGCCGAGAGTGTGACGCAGCAGAATCTGAGCAGTCTGGTGGGGCGTTTCCAGAGTGCACATGCGATGGCGGCGCTGGCGGGGTCTCCTATTACGCTGATTAAGCAGACGAGTGCTATGCTGCATGCGGGGGCGTGGGAGGGTATCAGCCCGGGGCGTGTGTTGTGGCATCTGCTGAAGGATCGCGCGGGGAAGGGTGCGATTTCGTACGGAGAGATTGTTCAGATGGATTGTTTCAAGGTGCGGCATCGTGATAACCGGTATTTCACGGAGATGATGCAGCTGGGGCGGAATGCGAACTGGAGCAAGCTGGCGACATGGGCGCGCACGGGGATGGACTGGATTGAGAAGATGGACGTTGTGTGCAATGCGGCATCGATGACGGCGCTGTATAATATCAAGTATGAGCAGCTGCAGGAGGCGAATGCGGGGGCTGCCGACCCGATGAGCGAGGAGGAGATGCGCGGTGTTTGTGCAAAGGCGGTGGAGCAGGCTCTGGAGCTTGTTGCGCAGCCGCTGCGCAGGACGCAAAAGAGTGCAGCGGCGGCATTGAGCCGGAATGCGATGGTGAAGTCTGCCTGCTATATGAGCTCTGAGTCGCTGAATAAGATAGGTATGTATGCGGCGATTAAGCAGAGAAACGGCGGGGGTATCAAGGGGCGTGTGGCGGCGTTGAAGTTCCTTCTGCCGATGTCGATTGCGCAGCAGGCTACGGTGATGGCTCTGGATATGCTGCGCGGGACGGCTCCTGATGCTGACGATGATGAGTGGGCGGAGTGGTTCTGGCTGAATGTGGCCACCGGCTGCACCGGGCTGGGTATGTTGCAGAGTGTTCCTATGCTGGGTGAGTTCGTTGGCTGGGCGACCGGTGGCTATGTGAAGACGGCCAGCCTTGGTGAGATGCTGTTTGATTTCCGTGGGGCAGTACGAAGCGGAAAGCGGCTGTGGAGGATGGGGGCTGATGATAAGGATTACAGCGGTTGGGAGTGGGTCTGGCAGCTGATGAATTTCGGGCGATTTATGACCGCAGGAACGGCGGTGGGGCGTGGTATCAATTCCACCAGCAAGGTGTTTAGCGAGGTGAGCGGCGGCTTGCAGTCGCTTAATGCGGTGCTGAATCATGTTAGGCCGTTTATTCAGGGCGTGAGGAATAGGGAGGAGGATTGAGTCTATAGAAAGATATAAGGCCGTATAGCGCAAAGTGGCTATACGGCTTTATTTTTGCCTATCAATACTTGAATTAGATGACCCGTAGAAAAATGAAGAAGCCCGCCGGGGCTAAGGGGGTGGCGGGCTTCATTTCGCAACCGGAAGGATGGAGGATCCGGTTACGGGGGTAATATAGCGCGTTTTTGGGGTAGTGTCAAGAAAAAATATTATGCGAAGTTGTAATTTTTCTGAGAAAAGAAGAACGCCCGCAGGTGAGTGGGTGTTTCCAAAATGGAAATAGCCACGGGAGCGAGTAAAGGGAAACGGCTAAATTTGCCGATGATTAGCCGTGGTTAGCTGATAAAGGGAGGGGGAAATAACTTGGAGTAAACTTTGCACGGAAGTGTACAGATATTGAAAATAAATAATATACAGAGCAAGAGCGGATGACTGTTAATCATTGAGCCTGTTTGATAAGGGAATCGTCAGTTGCTCTGACGGTGCGGCAAGCCGGAGAATAAGGGGTAATTGAGTGCGTTTGAGGGCAGAGGCCGCCAGTTTTCGCTGAATGGAGCGGACTGTGTTTTCCTGCAAACCATCCCGATTGTTGAGCAGCATGTCAGACGCGCTGATATTTCGTTCTGATAAATCGTGAATGATTCTGTCCTGCTCCGGCTGGGTCGGTTCCGCAATAGCATGCAGCATTTCCGGCGCTCTGTCCGCAATATGCCGACTGAGCAGGAAAGAATCTATCCGATACAGGTTGCCCAGCGGTGCCAGATAACCGCAGGATTCTCCATAGAGGGTGAAGTCACCCAGCATTATCGTGTGCCTGTCCAGCGTGGATAACAGCATGAGCCTTTTATCTTCTGCAATGGTGGACATCAGACTTGCTTTCAACCTCTGTTCCAATGCACTGTCATCGTCTGTGTTAAGGAGTTTGCCGGCAAGTTTCATCAGCTCATCTGCCTGAATATCGATGCTCTTGATACCGGGGTACTTCTCACCGGAAAAGCTGATGCCGCATACGTTGTCAGCACCCAGAGCCTGCACACAAAGGTAGGCCAGCAATTTGCTGTTGGGATAATCCAGAGAAAGACAGACCCCGGTGTATCCTTGCTGTTGAACGGTATCTCTGATACCGAACAACAAGGCTTTCTCCACCTGCGTAATCAGCTCCGGGGGCTTGATACCTGTTACTTTCGGTGAAGTTGGGATGCGGAGAGTGCAACAGGCCGTTTCAAACAGGGGTAATAAGCCTGCCATCTTGTTCTGATGGTATAGAGCTGAACCTCCCCCAAATAACTGCCCGGCCTCACTCCCTACCGGGTGCACGCACACAACGGGGACTTGGGAGGCATGCGATTCCCAGCTGAATATGTTCGTTTCCGTCTCGGTGCTGAGATTATGCCAGGGAGTTTCCGGCATGTGGACGATTAAATCCACGTCTCCGTCCGGCAGACTTTCCTCTCCGGATGAGGTCACATGGCATAAGATGTTCCCGATGGTTGCCGTCCCCCCATCCGTCAGAATGCGTATCGTACCGCGGTGTATCAGGCATGGCACGGTAATGACGGACGTGTGCATGCTATAATCCTCTTCCTCCGCATCATAGAGCAGACCGTCATCCATTTCCCATGCGTTGTCATCATCATCGTCAGGTAAAGAGAGAAGCGGATTGATGCAATACCCGGTGAGCAGGGGGGTATCTGTGATTGCCAGTTCTGCCGCCAGCGTTTCCGCAGCTTCTTCCATTTGCCGCAAAAAGGAACGGCGGCGTTTTAAATCATCCGATGCAAGACCGCTGAGTGCTGTTAGTGGGGCAATAACGATATCCGCTCCGTGATCAAGACATTCACGATAGCCTTGTACTATCTGTCTCAGGTTATCAGGAAATGCTCCCGGGAGGGAACGGGATTGGATGATGCCGATTTTTTTCAGGGATTTGGACATGATGGTGTGGGGTAGGGTATATGAAAAAGGGTGTCATCCGTACCAGATGCTCACCCTGTATATTGCTGTGGCAAAATAAAACGTTTGTCAGATATCCAGAGGAAGTGCGGTGCCTGTTTCTGACAGGGTGAAGGAAATACCAAATCCTTCCTCGCGCTTGCCTCCGTTATCTCGCAAGAAGATAGTTGCACCGATGTACCACGGACCTACATTACGGAAGAGACTGAATTGCTGAATGGGGATTCGGCCATGCGTGAAGTCCCATGTGATGCGCGCCGCTCCGGTATAGCGTTCGTTGAAGCGAATGTTGAACTTGGATTCAAGCTGCTCTGAATCCTGATAGATGGGATGCCCCTTGAAGTAGCGCCAACCCAAGTCTGCTTCGAACCAGGAAAATGGCATGGTGGCCATATTGATGTTGTAGCGATTATACCCGTCACCATTCTGGACGGTCGGGGTCTGCATTTCCACATAAAACCGGGTTTGCTTGGTGAGTGTAAGTGTAGCACGGTTGTATAGATTGGAGAACTCTGTTTCAGTAAGAGGATTGCTTATGTAATAGTCCAGAGACGTATCCCAATCCAGAAAACGCTGAGTTTCTCCGTCTACTGTTGTGTTGATAGAGTTGCGAACACCCCATCTCCAAATGGTCCATGAGTCCCAGGCATCGATTCCTGTAAATCCAATCAAATCGAGCGGCATGGGGGAGTTAGTACTGCTGCCCAGCGCACTGGACCAGGAATCAATTTGAGGCAGCAAACCGCGGGAGGATGACAGATTCGTATGACTCAGAGATGCGTACGGGTGGAACACATGCGTCAGCCCCTTATAGCCATAGGGTTTGAACGCGAAGTTATCAATATGATTCCTGAATTTGATATCAAAGTCTACCCCCAGATATCCGATAAATCTGTTGTCTGCACCGGAATCTTCCGCTCCGTAATATCCGGAGTATCCAAAGCCGACTTTGGGGGTGACATTGAGGAATTTCAGTATTTTCTGACTGGTCGTGAATTCGTGTGTGGAGTTGATGCGTACGAAGCTTGACGAATTGAGAAGTCGCTCGTAGTAGGCACGCAGATTCTGGTCTTTCAGATCATTGAGCCTATCCTGATAAGATATCCTTTCATCAATCGGCAGATACTGGTGCATGATACCGGCGCTATTGCGGGTTTCGTAGGTGATACCAGTATTCGCAATCGGCTGACGTACACGGTAAAATGTGCCTTCAAGGCGCTCGTCGGATGCGTAGAAATTGTTGGGAGCAAAGCGGGTGTACACCATGCTGTGAGTGCTTTGGGTTCTCCTTTCTACGCGTACGGTGTTATCCGGTGAACTGTCTAACCGACTTAATTCCTCGAAAAAGTCCCGCAAAACGTAACGGTCACTCAGGATGTTGACGTTTGTGGCAAGCTGCCAATCCGATTTTTTGTCCATGTCCGGAGTGATGTCCCAACATGTCTGCAAGGCAATGCGGTAGCGGTTATGGCGAGTCTGTAGACGTTTGCCCCGCTGCGGATTAATCATGGGATTGCGGTCAAAAACCAGATAGGTTTCAAGACCGGTCATGGCGTGGTATTTTTTTGCCATACCGATGTTTTCTACGTCAAGCCCCGTTGCCAGGCCGCGGCGTGAGCGTATATCCGCATGAATGGTTGCGAGGTAATCAGCCGTAGGCATGATTCCATCGGTCCGTCGGTTTCCTAACAGAACGCCGTAGTTGTTGAGCAGATAGCCGCCCCACGTGGAACGGGAACCTATTTCCGGATACCAGCCTTCCCTCGGATTGAGAGAGTGTTCAATGGGAATCCAACCGAGTATGGGCACAGCTACGTCCGTCTCCGAACCGGCAATGCTTAATCTGGTCATTCTCGCGCTATCACCGGGGTAGATGCGCAGCGTGCCGCACCCAATCCAAATGCCGGGGCTTTCTGTATCATCCGTGGACACATAGGCATTTTCGATCTGAATGTAGCGCTGCCCTTTCTTAGATGGGGATTTGCTATCAGTATCCGTAGCGTAGGTGATTTTTGATCCGCGTACGATAAATCCGTTGATTTTAGCTCTGATGCCGTTGGCTTCTATAACTTCTTTTCCCCAATCGTAAAAGGCATCGGGCGTGTCACTTGCGCCTGTTCCATCAACTTTTGCCATGACGGCGCGGTCATACATGATAACAGGACCTCGGAGCTCAAGAATTTCATTCTCAATACTTGCAGCCGCATGCGGAGCCTGCAGTTCAGTGCCCTCACTAGTGTTTACCTTGATGTTTTTGCCGGCTCCGTCGTAGGCCAGTCGGGAGGTCTCACTATCGTATACAATCTCGCCCCCTTCATTTTCAACATTAACCGCTGAGGGAAGCGCCGGCCCGGTAGTGCTTCTCGCCATCGCATCCGGTAAATCAGTCAGAATGTTGCCGTCCTTTTTCTTCAGCTCATCGCTTTGGGCCGGCAATCCGTCTTCCGGCAGGGGCAGTAGCGGAGCCGCATTTGTGTATGCCATGCCGCTGATAATCAGGGCTGCGGCGATTCCTGTATGAATTTTCCTGACGCTGGTGTTTTTCATCCCCATGACTGTTATTATTCTGCCTGATTCTGTTGTTTTTGTCAAGAAAGGAAAGGGCGCTTTAATCAGAAAGTCCCAAGTAACGCTGGCGTATGCGCGTATCCGTTGCTCCGGGTTCCACGATGACGAGACAGTCCAGCGTATCCCCGAAATCGTGGTCGATGCTGAATGCAGCCATTCTGCCGCCCAGTCGCAGGTATTGCCGCAGCAGAACAGGGATGCCCTTGCCGTCCGGTTCTATCTTGCTGACGAGGGGGGCGAGCAATTTTGACTCCTCCAGTGCGGAGGGAATCAGCCGGGCATCTTCGCTCAGAAGCTCCATGTCTTCCGGCGGACATTTGGCCATAACTTCATGTTGCAGCTCCGGGTGCATGCGATTGCTGCGGAGGTAGGTGAGCATCAGTGCCCGCGATAAGTGGGTGTATTCGCTCGAGATGCTGACCGTTCCGTACAGGTATCGGTACTCAGGATGCGCGACCAGGTATCTGCCCAGGCCCATCCAGAGAGTGTCGAGCGAGGCCGGATGCCGTTGATAGGCTTTGGTGATGAAGGCTCGCCCAAGCTCCAGCCCGTCTTTGGCAAAGTCGAGGAACTTCTGACTGAACTCAAAGAACATGGAATTGTAGATGCCTTTGGCACCTTTTTCCCGGAGAATGACATCCGTGCGACCGAATCGATAGGCGCCCGCAAGAGCCTTTCTGTTGCAGTCCCACATGATGAGGTGGACGTAGTGGCGGTCGTAGTCATCCAAATCGCAGGCGGTGCCGGAGCCTTCGCCGACGGCACGGAAAGTGATTTCGCGCTGAACCCCGATTTCGTGTATCATGTGGGGAATCTGCGCTGCTTCCACGGCGAAAACTTTCAGACCGGTCTTGCTGTTTTCGTAGCAGAGCGTTTCGGCGGGCAGGGCGGCTATTTCTGCTTCGAGCACTTCCGGGGATTCCGGTGCATCGATGGGTGCCATGCTGCGCTCTATCGCCTCTTGCGCAGTCTCCCGTTTCTCATAGCGCAGCAGCATGGTGCAGAGACGCAGATAGTCAGAGAGCGCCGCATCATCCTTGAGCATGCTGAACGCAGAGGGTGAAATGGGTTTGCCGATGCGGATGGTGTGGCGCATTCTCCCATCGCGTTTGATTTCGCGAGCCAGCAGGGCGGAGCGGTGTTCCTTGGCCACACGGGTAACCAGCTGGAACAATTTGCCGGTGTGCCCGGAAATGTGCATGGGAACTACCGTTGCATTCGTCTTGCGAATCAGGGAGGAGATGTTGGTTTGCCAGGGGTCATCAATGATGCGTCCGTCCTGTTTCGAGTAGGATGCCGCAGAGCCGCTCGGGAAAACGAGGATGCAGTGACCCTCGCGCAGCCATTGCAGTATCTGCTTCATGCCCAGCATATTGGCTCGCTTGGCCTTGTCTCCGCCGTATACATCCACTTTGATTTCATAGGGCCGCATGCCCCGCACGCAGTCCAGGAACTCGTTGACGATGATGCGGACGTCGCTTCTGACCCGCATGGCGATATCACCGAACATGAGCCCGTCAGACATGCCGTGCGGGTGATTCGCCACGATGACGCAGGGGCCTTCTTTCGGGATGTTTTCCAATCCCTCCAAATCGTAGAGCAGATTGAGGTACTTGCAGGCCAGCTTGAAAAAGTTTTCCTCACTCCCATCCTCCCAGTCGTCCTCAATGTGTGCATGAGCGACGTTGAGGGCGTGGAATCCGAGAAATCTTTCTCCGAGGTTGATCAGCCATTCCGGCCAGACGGAGCCGGCGGGTATGTAATCCCGCAAATCAACCATTTTCTGTCGTTTTTTCATGTTGTTCAAAGATGAGGAGTAAGTGCTGTTGTCAGGATAACATAGATAACTTTTCAGGTCAATGAAATCTGAACAATAAACATTAATTAATTATCTGAGGGAAGTTTTTTTAGCTTTATCGGCGTATTGCCTCAAAATAAAATCGAACCCAAGGGGGTGGTTGCCTCAAAATAAAT
>CAYYKC010000099.1:0-8431 GCA_964471605.1 uncultured Akkermansia sp.
CAAACTGCCAGTTGCGGCAGGTGCGGTAGTTCTTGCTCCGGTAGTGCGGGTCGTTTGGGTCGGCATCAGCCATGCTGAAAGTAACCGCCTCGGCGTTTTCAATCTCGATGTAAATGCCGTTCCGCTGGATGGTTAAAAGGCTTCCCTCCTTTTCCCGGAAAGCCAGATGGAAGTTGCGGCTCCACACGTAGGGGCGGCTGACTCCGCATAGGTAATGATAGGGAGTATCCGGTAGCGTGATATTCGAGGCTTCAGTCAGGTTGGCTTTGATACGCGGGTCATATTCTCCCAGCAAGCAATGAGCACAATGGACTGCCAGATTCACCCCGGTAACATGCTTCAACCAGAGATAGGAAAAGGGTGCGCTGACCTTTAGTGTGCGAATCGTAATCATGGCGTCTGTTTTGTTGTTCAGTATAGCACAGTTCTGCAAATTTTGCAAATAAAATCGGCTTCGATTTACAAGAAACTACGCTCTCGCTCAATACCTTGCATAATTTCTGTCACCAGCTCACCGTGCATGTTGTGATGGTAATTGCCGGGGTATTCCATATTGAACTCCACGTTGATGGCTTCTTCCACCTTGGTTCGCGGTAGCTTCCGGGGATGACTGGCGATGGCGTATAGCTGGACCTCGCTTTCACGCCCCTTGATTTCTACATTCTCGAAGTATTCCAGCAGGAGGTTGCGGAGGCTGTCGTGGGTATGGAAGTGTTGCATCGTCCAGACGCCGCTGCGGTAGGTTGCCCCGAAGTTCTCTTTATCGAGGAACTGAATATCACGCCCGTGGCTGTTGTAGGTTTTGAACGTCTTGAGCCGCTCCGTAAATGGAAGCGAGCGCGTGCCGATGTAGATTCGACCGTCTTGCTTCAATAAAGCGTTGCAGGTAGTCAGCACAGCGTGTTCGAACTGGCTGTTCACCACGGAATTGAGTACGCTATCGAGTACCACCACATCCATGAGTCCATGCTTGCGGATGTCCTCGAGGAGTACCTTAATCATACGCACAACTTCGCGGATGTTGAGTGTGCCTTTCTGCTGGAAGTGGGGCTCATAGGCAAGCATCTTGTAACCTTGCTTCATGAGCATATTGGCATAGGCACAACGTCCCGCACCGAAGTCCACCGTGCGCTCGTTCTTCTGCAAGGTCGGCAGCACATAGTTCTCGTAGAGAGAGGATGTAATGAGTCGGGACTTTTTACCCTGCAATCGGTGCATCTGGCAATGGAGTTGGTTGTAGGACTTCACGCCCAGGGCATCGTAGTAATACTGACCGTAGTCAATGGAAAGGTAGCGCATCATCTCTTCTTCCTGCTCGCGGGGAATCATGTAGACCAGACAGGGAACGCGCAGCTGCTTGCAAGCTACGGCGTAGTCCGAATTAAGCAGGACGCGACCCTCTTCGTCACACACCACGGACCCCCAGCCGCCATAACGCATGATTAGTCCACTCATACCGTTAATGATGAGCGCGTTTGCATTGCGCTTGAACTGAATGCGCTCGTGTTCCAGATAGCAATACGTTTCGGGTTCAAGTTCGCAGTCATCCAGATTCAGCGTAACCGGAGTCTTGTTGGTTTCAATGCTGTTGTGGAAAAGGTTGAAGCGGATTTCATCGGTGCGAGTGATACCCTGCAAACGGATAGCCGGACAATGCGTCAGCCCGATAGCTTTCATGGCGCGGGTGCGCTGGTGGCCAGCGGTCAGGATACCGTTTTCACCGTTGATGATAACCGGCTTAATCACACCGAACTTCCGCAGGCTCTCCTGCAGAAGCACGAACTTCTCCTCGTCCAGATGGCGAGGGTTGTAATCCGCAGGTTTCAACTGCGCCAGCGGATAGTTCGGTATGAATTCAGCTTTCATGGGAGTCGTTGCGGAAGTTGGAATCGCCGAACTCCATGAGTTCGAGGGCAAGCCCGTTGTAGTTACCATGAACAGAGCTGTACTCCTTGAGCAGTCGCTCGAATCGTTCGGCTTCGTCCGGCTGCATGTAGATTTTCTTGGCTCCGTAGGCAATAAACGGCAGGATGGTCACGGCGCTGTCATTGTCGGCATCCAGCGGGACATTATCCGGCACGGCATCCAAGTCTTCCGATACACTGGCCAGCATAGAGCTGATTTCGGAATCATTGAACCCGGTAAGCTCCAAATCAATCTGCCCATCCAGTTCGCGGATAATGGCATTCAGCTCGTCCTCATCCATATTGGAGAGTTCGGCAATCTTATTGTCAGCCACCATGTCTGCCCATTCGGCAGCTTCATTTTCGTAGTCCTGATAATCGACAGGCACTTCCTCCAGCCCAAGCATACGAGCTGCAAGCAAGCGACCGTGACCTTTCACGACAAAGCCGGAGCGGCGGCTGACAACAATAGGATTACGCCACCCCTGATGACGTATGATTTTCGCCAAGGCGATAATCTGGTCTTCCGGGTGGCGGTTCGGGTTGCGGGGATTCTCAATCAAGGAATCCGTAGCAACAACATCGGTGTGCGCGCAGTAAATCTTACTCATGCCCATAGGGGCATGTCAAAAATCACTCGCTTTTGCATTCTCCTCCCACCAATTTCAGCATAATCGCCCCACACACCTGCATGGCTTCGCAGTCGAGGTAATGGTTATCGCGGTCGCCTATCTGCTTCCAGACCCAATGCCCATTATCGAACTTGCGGCATTCGGATTCCAGCATATCGAGGTAATCCTGGGGTGCATCGCCGGGGATTTCCCAGAGCGGAGCGGATGTGTTACGCCTGAGTCGGAAGAGCGCATCCTTGACGTTCAGGTTGCTCCAGAAGTACATCTCAGCTACTTTCTGATGCCCGAGATTCACCCGGCGCTTCGGGGAGTAGAATCGTTCCACCTGCTTACCATCTTTCTGGCGGTGGGTAAAGGTGGCTCGTTTATCGCCCATGAGGGCAGTCCAGCCATGCTCAGCACAATGCCCATAGACCTCGTAGCTCTGATAGCCGCAGTCGATGAACACCAGATTATTCTGCACACCGAAGCGTGAAGCAAGTGCAGCTATATCATCCCACGAGTGCAGCTTGTCGCAGTACATCAAGCGCGAGCTCCCATCCAGTCCCCAGGCACGTACCACCGCATAGAAACACTCGCGCTGAACGTCCACCGTCAGGAAACGCAATGGTACACCGCCGATGTTACCCTCATCTGCCCAGAAATCACCCAGGCGATAGTCAGATAGCGGAGTCTCCACATGAAAATCCTCGTGAAACTCATTCCATGCCTGGGCAAGTCGTTTCTGGTAGAACTGCTGCAGCTGGGTGTAATCGCCTTTCCGGGCAGCGGTCTTGGCGCGGAGGTAAAGCTCTGCCAACATGCCCCAGCTCATCGTGGCGAGCGCATTCCAATGGAAGCCCACATACTCCGTGGCTGCATTCGGATTCTGAGGCACAAAGCGTGACCGGGCATTGAGGTCGCGCCTTACATCGTCTCTGTCCTCAAACATCGCCTGACAATGAGCGCAACGCATGTAAGTCGTAGCCCGCACCTTGCGGAAATCGTAGTTACCCTCGGCATCCTTGCAATCGCTTCCCCACTCCACGCATGACCAGGAGTATGCCTGTTCCTTGCCGCAATGAGGACAGGTAAACATCCATTCCCGCTGGTCAGTCGTCTCGAACTTGTTGTGCGTATCGTCCCCGGCAAATCCTCCCTGAGAACAGAAGATGCACTTGCCCAGCCAACCGAATGCGGTCGTTCGGGCTTCGGCTTCTGCCATGTGGCCCTGTGGCCAGCGCCAAGTCTCGTCACCAATCAGCCAGCGAATGGAGCGGCGTTGCAGGTTGCTCTTGTTGTAGGCTCCGGCTACCCAGAGCGTCATGCCATTGGCAAAGTGGATGGTGGTATTACGCAGCTTGTACTTGTCTGCCGGGTACAGGGCTTTGACTGGCTGACAGCAATCGAATAACTTGCGGAGTCGCCCCTCGGCTTGGTCGCGGGCATCATCATCGTTCTGATCCAGCCAGAGTGTGGGGCCAGGCAGATTCGAGATGATGTAGCACGAGGCAATCTCAATCGCCGTGGACTTGGAACTCTGTACCGCTGCGATAATGCTCACGACTCGGGTGCGGGGATTCACCATTTCCTGCATGACCTCAGCCAACATCGGAGAATTGGCAACACGAAAACGTCCGGGTATGGGCGAGTACGGTATGTTTTCGATATGTTCCTCTGCCCACATCCAGACATCCTTGCGGTCGGGTGGAGTCCACGCTTCACGCCACAGGTCTTCCAGATATTCTGTTTCGGGCATAATCAAGGATTTGTTTGATGGTGTCCGGGGTAAGCATGGAGTCTACCAGACGAATAACCGCCCAGCCCTGCAAGGTGGCAGCCAGATACTTTTCCGCATCGTTCATGAAACCTCGGGGAGTCAGATGGCGTCCCCGAGTCCACACACCTCCCTCAATCTCAATCAGCAGACGCGCTTCTTCCCATGCAAAATCAGCCCGCCAGCGGCGGCCTTTGTCAAATCGGTACTCACGCACCAGCTCCGGGCCACCTATGGCATCCCACAGGGTGGCAAAACGGTTTTCAAGTTCAGAGCTGTTACGTTTGAGTGACACACCCCTTGGGGCTGCGTCAAAATCAGGGAGTCAGGCTGTCGCCTTTTCCCTCGTGAAGCTCCTGCAGAACGGCATCAATCGCTGCCGATAGGGCTTCCTGTATACTCGGCGCATCCAGCCCAACCAGCTGAGGTGGCATCTCTTTTTCAAACTTAGCTCGCAGCAGGTTGACCACGCGCCCGCAGCGGCTTAGCCATGCTTCCCGCACCATATCCTTGCGGATGTATTCACCTTTGCGAACCGACAAACGGAACTCTCGCTCATTGACTTCGGCCAGCAACTTGCGGACTTTCAGTCCCTCTTCATCTCCGGGAGAACTGCCGTCCAGATGGTGGTCATGCAGGAACTTGCGCCATGCCACCACATCGTGCTTGCCGTTGGATTTAGGATCCGGGGCATCCGGCATCTTACGCCAGTTGCCAATGCTCCGGCGCGACACCCCCAGCGCAGCCGCCAAGTCTACCACGGTGCTGACCTCGGTGATATTCGGGTCGCCGCCTTGCTCCGCGCTGTAAGCAATGGTCTGCAGAAGCTCCACCTCCGATTTGGTGAGTGGTTTCTTGGCTTTGACCTTGCTGACCGCTTGCTTGATGGCATTGGCGCGATTGACTTCCAGAACGGTGTCGGCTTGTGATGGTGTGACGATGTTCGGCATACAAGTAAAGCCCCTGTTCAGGGGCGGGGTTGAAGTTAATTAGTATTCGTCCGGCAATAGAGCAGTTGTTACGCTTCTATCCCATTCCGTAATGACCCAGAGGACTCGTCCATCTTCGAACTTGTAGACGCTCAGCACTCGGCAGGGATTCTTCGGATTAAGGGCTGCATCGTTGGTCTTTTTATCCTCTGTGCAACAATCGCCCCAGTCACCGTAGGAGTGACGTTTCATGCACTTGGCGATTTCCTCTTGCGTAAATGTTTCGTTTGCCTCAGGGGTGACAACGGTACGCCCCAGCTTGAGCTTAATCCGGCATGCTTCCACGAACCACGGCGGGCGCACGGTACAGGCGGTGTGTTCCCACCAGACTTCCTCCAGCTTTTCCGGGGCTACGCCCTCTTCTGTTTCGAGGGGAAGATATCCTTTCTTGGATACATAGCCCCATTCCAGCTTACGGGTTCCATCCTCCATGGCGAAAATGCGTACCTCGTTGGAGTGGTTACTGGCGAAGCGGCGTGGGTATCGAAATGCCAGCCCGCCGATGTACTTTTTCTCAGGCTCAGCTGTCAGGGCAAGGAAATCCTTGCACCCGGTGCAGACGATGATGTTCTGCAAGCCCCCTGCCAGCTCCTCCGCTATCTGGAGCGCGATTTTCTGAGCTTGCGCTTCTTGTTCCGGTGTGTACTTATTACTCATGGTTGTATTGGTGTTATTCTGGGAAATTGGAAAGCCACTCCTCTTTCATGTTCTCCGGCAGGTAGTGGATGATGGTGGAAATAGGCTGAACATCGAAGTCCTCCGTGACCTTGTACCATTCCAATCGTCGAATGCCGTCCGGCAAGGCTACCACAATAGCCATGTTGGCTCCGTTGTGGGTTTTCTGGCTTCCGAATGTGACGGTGATACCGCCTCGGTTGAAAGAATCAGGCTCGTGTACGACCACCCGGCAATCCTGGGGCTGCTTGCATTCGCCCCACAGTTCGTATTGCAGGGTTTCGGCATCTACCAAGGCTCCCGGCCATGCTGTTTTGATTAACTCTTGCATATTTATAGTTAGCGGTTTATCGCTTTCTATACTCTAGCATAATCAGAGACAATGTCACGCTTTTTCTTGCTTTTTCTTCGGCATCACAACATTGATTTACAATGGTTTACAACTACTCGCATGTTGGTGGCAAAGAGTTCTCCGGCACGGCTGAAAGCGTGGTGATAAAGAACGCCACGCCCAGCATCATGACCGGAACGTGACTTAAAAAGCGGGAAACAAATGTGGGAACGAAAGTGGGAATGAACTTGTGCATATTGTGCCAAAAAGTGGGAATGAAAGTGGGAATGAGACAGGCTTCATTCCCACATTTTCGGTCGTTTCAGAGGGGCAGAAAACGCCACCATCTCAGATATCTTTGTTTTATGACTTTCAAAGGATTAACTAGCATGCCGGATGGGATGAAATTGCAGGGGTCAACAGCAGAAAAAAGTGGGAATGAGAAAAAAATGGTTTGTGCGCTTTCTTCACTTGCCTTAAAGGCGGCCTGTTTTAATCTATTGACAGTAAATAGATTCCTTGTGCTTCGACTCCTCCCGTCATGGTGTGTTGTCAGTCGAAATTGTCGCTGAATTCGTCCTTTGCGGGAGCCATTCCTACTGTTTTTCTGGTGTCGGAACATGCTTTTACACGGTATTTTCGCTATTTTCGAGTTCTTCGAGGCGTGCTTTCACTCGCTCATAGTAATCAGCGATATTTTCGGAGAGTTCAATAGCCTGGGCGCATTGTTCAGCGGTGTAAGTTTCGGGCTCCTGTTTATCAACCCAGTCTGAAAACTTCATGGCATCCCACAGCGGGGGAGCACCGGGGGCGGCTCGTTCCGGCAAATCAATCAGGCCAAACGGACGGTCGGTATTCTCGCCTAGCTCCGGGTGAGCGATATGTTCGGGGAGCGGCTTCCCATTGTCGTCTAGCTTCGGCTTAGCATTGTGTTCTCTCACGGTTTTGCGGAAGTCTCGGATGGACTGTTTATTCTCCGATGCCGTATTCAGCATGGTTTCTCGGGTAGAAAGGTCACCAACGATATATGAAGCCTCGACATGATGGGAAAAGCTAAGGTTTGCGTGACGTTTTTCGATAGGATATGCCTTACATACTAGTGCCATGCGGCGCAGAGTATTGCGGGAATAGCCAGTTGCTTGAGCCGCTTCTTCATACTTGCTTCCGGTATATTGATTTCCCCATTCTCTGTCCATCAGAGCAAGAGTATCACCAAGCAACCAGTTACATGACTTGTGCATGGAAAGAACGGCGGCGAAAATCCGATTTGCATCAGCAGGTGTCAGATTGTTGTTATGTACAATCAACCCGGTTACTGTCAGTTCTACGCCTGCGACCTGAATCGTAGCCAGGTTGCTTGTGCCGACGTCGGCATAAGCAACTTGGTCGTCAATTTTGGTTGTGCCGACGTCGGCACAAGCGCCCGTGTCAATGGGCGCTTTATTGAGAAGTTCTGGTGAATTAGTGGTCATATCCTATGGGGTCGAAGTCAAAATCGAGGGGTAACATCTGGCTCAGATGTCCGAGTCGGTTAGCCTGGCGCGATTTCTTACTGCGCTGGTTCGATAACGGGGGCAATCCAAAGAGCGATTCCATCTGTCGCACGTGGTAATGAAAATCCTGCTTGCTCATGCCGAGAGTTCGAGCATGCGAGTCAAGCGTCCCATGACCTTGCAGATAGCGGAGTGCTGCCCACGTCAGGCGTGGGTTACCATTGCGTTGCAAGAATGCTTGAAGCAACTTTCGGTTGTGTTCAGTTGACACATCCGCGCCGGAGCGTTTTTGGCGTCTTCTTTCCACGACAGACAATGGCCCCAGGTCAAAGTTTCCATCAACGCGAGGTTCGTTATCGCCGACAAGTTGGTCAATACTATGGCCGCTGGCTGCCCAATCAAGGCGGGGTTCCAGCAACCCAAGCTCCTAAGCACGTGCACGAGACTCAGGGGAAAGTGACTCCAGCCACTTCTTTGCCTCAGCAGATTCGTAAGCGGAGCGGTATCCGCGATTGCGAGAGCTTTCGCGGGACGCGTAGTCATCATGGTTCATAAGTAATCTCCTTTCTGATGGATGATGGAGGGGTAATGGTGGCGAACCCAGGGGCGTGTCATGTGACACGTGACATTTCCCGAAAATAACTCTCTTAT
>CAYYKC010000100.1:0-8414 GCA_964471605.1 uncultured Akkermansia sp.
GCGTGTTTTGCCCCGATGACAGAGATTTTACAGCAAAAAAATTGCGCCGCCCACTACGACGCATTTTTGTTAAAACTGTGGCTTCAGACGTCTACCACATCCGGGGCATCATTATCCTCACCACCATGCGCCAGAATGAACTGCAGGTCATTGAGGTCGAGACTGGAGGCGAAGCCCTCATCACCCAGCACGTTGGTTACCAGCTGATTCTTCTGGTGCTGCAACACGCGAATCTTCTCTTCCACGGAATCGCGGGTAAGCAAGCGGTAGGCAATCACCTTGTTCTTCTGACCGATTCGGTGTGTACGGTCGATAGCCTGACTTTCCACGGCGGGGTTCCACCACGGGTCATACAGGATGACGTAGGAGGCAGAGGTGAGGTTCAAACCTGCACCACCGGCTTTGAGGGACAGCAGGAACACGCTCGGCTCCTTCGTGGTCTGGAACTTCTCAATCTCAGCCTTACGGTCCTTGGTCTGACCGGTGAGGTAATTGTAGGGGCGGTTCTCCGCTTCCAGACGCGCCTTGATGATTTCCAGCATGGACACGAACTGGGAGAACACCAGCACCTTGTGCCCCTCATCACGCAGCTGATCGAGCAGATAGAAGAGCGCGTTGAGCTTGGCACTGTCCTCCTTGGCATACTTCGGGTCGACCAGCCCGGGATGACAGCATATCTGGCGCAGACGCATCAGCCCCTGCAGAATGGCGAAGGAGTTCTTCTTCACCGACTCGTCGGAATCCACACCCAACAGGGCTTTCTGGATGCGGCGCAGCTCTGCCTTGTACAGCTGGCGCTGGATACCCTCCATCTTGGCGTATACCTCTTCTTCCGTACGGGGCGGCAGGTCCTTGGCCACCTGCTGCTTGGTTCGGCGCAGCAGGAAAGGCTTGAGTCGGGCCGCAAGACGGTTCTGGCTCTGCGAATCCTTGCGCTTGTCGAAGCGTTTCTTGAAGTAGGCGCGACTGCCCAGCACGCCGGGCATGGCAAAGGCCATCAGCGACCACATATCCAGCAGGCGGTTCTCAATGGGAGTACCGGAAAGCACCAATCGGTTGCTGGCCGAAATCTCGCGGGCTGCTTTGGCGGCCTTGGAATCCGGGTTCTTAATCTGCTGTCCTTCGTCCAGAATGACCGTGAGCCACTTGATGGCGTTAATCTGCTCGCCGCAGACTCGCAACTGGGCGTAGTTGATGACCACCATGTCATAGTTGGCAAGGATGTCGTCCACGACAGCCTGTTCCTTGTTACGGATGACGAGCACACGCACACCGGGAGCAAACTTCTCCGTTTCGCTGGCCCACACGTCCAACACAGACTTGGGGCACACAATCAACACCGGGGGAATGACCACCTTCTTGCGGGCGGACTTGTTGCGGCGCGCATAATCCTCCCGCAGCCACAGCATGTAGGTGATGGACTGAATGGTCTTACCGAGACCCATATCGTCAGCCAGAATACCACCGAAACCGTTGACGGCCAGATAAGCGAGGAAGTGGAAACCCTCAATCTGGTACGGGCGCAGGGTGGCCTGCAGGGTGGAGGGCACGTCCGGCTTGACATCAATCTTGATTTCAGCCGTGCGCTCCTTAATCTTCTGCCAGGCCTTCGGGTCAAACACCTCTGCAGCACGCGGGTCTGCCAGCTGCAGCGCGTGCATGCGGTGCGTCTCGCCGGAAAGGTCGAAGGGATCAAGCCCCAGCTTGGTAACAGCATCACGCTGGGCATCATCCAGCTTGATTTCCAGACGCATCCAGCGCCCGTCATCCATGCGGACATAGCCACCGCGGGCGGACACGAGGGAGCGGATCTGCTCCTTGGTGAGCGTGACACCTTCCACATCAATAACCACGCGCAGGTCGAACCAGTCAATCTCCTGATTGACCACCTCGAAGCGGATGGCTGCCGCCACCGGGTCATCCAGCAGCGATTGCAGCGTGTCGTTCATCTCCACCTTGATGGTGTCGGGGATGGCCTTGGCCCATTCCGCAAACTTCTCCGGGAACTGCTTGGTAATACGGCTCTTGAACGCCCCCTGCTGAGTATCGTAGGTGAAGTTCATCTCTTCCAGCAGTTCGGGGATGGGGTACAGGTAATCACGGATGAAACGCAGCAGCGTATCGTCCTTCATCTGCTTCTGTTCCACCAGTTCCCAATCATCCTTACCCAGACGCTCCACGCGATTGCCCGGGTCGTCCTGCGCCGTCACTTCCAGCAGAACATGCTCCGTATCGGCACTGGTCAGACCACGCACGATACGCATGTTGAAGGTGGGCTTCATTTCGATATCCACCACACGCTCCTCCATGCTGGGCGGCAGGGTGGCTCCGATCTTACGCAGGAACTCCACGCCGTCCAGACTGTCAATGACCGACTTCGGGATGGCGTAGCGGGGTTCCACTTCTGTGCTTTCCAGCCAGCGGGGCGGGCCGGGGAACACCGTTTCGTCAGACTGGTAGAGCTCCACCTGACCGGGCAGCTGACGCACAGAGTGAGTCACATGCACCCCCGCAGCCGTCACCAGCTGCAGACCGTAGCAATCCGGCACAATGGGGTCATCGATGCAAATCCACTTCAGCGGCTCGCGCACCACCTTGAAATAGCACTCGTCCAGATTCACCAGATAGCCCTTGAGGGCAGGCTGGTGGAAAAGGCGATTCATCACGCAGCAGGCGGCTTCCTTGTCCAAATCCAGAATCACCGTCTCCTCACGGTCAGCATAATCGCGCAACACGTTGAGCAGAATATCCGTCTGCGGGTCGCACTTGAGCGCACCTCGCAGAAATTCGCCCAGAATGGCATCCAGCTGTCCGCGCTCGCGAATGGACTGCCAATCGTCCTTCGGGCCGTAGCGATACTCGAAATGAGCTTCGTTGATGGTGGACACCATACGCATATAGAGCGGATGACGAGGCGGCTGCGGCGGGCGTTCGTTCACGCTCTGGATGCGATCAAGCCAGGTACCGA
This sequence comes from uncultured Akkermansia sp., assembly GCA_964471605.1. GTDB lineage: Bacteria > Verrucomicrobiota > Verrucomicrobiia > Verrucomicrobiales > Akkermansiaceae > Akkermansia. Next base: position 2,969 of record CAYYKC010000100.1, read on the forward strand.
CCTCCTTCTCACGCTCCCACTCGCTGATGCGCTGCTGCACCTTCTGCAAATCCGTCACCGCGTTCATGAACTCCGGATAGGAGATACGGCGTTTGGCAAAGGCGTATGCCACGTAATTCCAGAACTCCAGGATATTACGGGGGGGAGAAGGCCAAAGTTCCAGCGCATCGTAACCGGTGATTTCCCAGCGGGGATTCAGACGCACCAGGTCATGGTCATGAATCTCCTGCTCAATCACAAAACGGCGATAGCGCTTCTCCAGTTTGGTCACATAGTCAGACTCGCGGTCATCCAAATCACGGTTCAGCTTCTCCTCCAGCATGTCCGTGAGCGACATCTCATCCATCTCGTTGGGGCTCTCCGGCATATTGGCACCGCGATACATGCGCTCCACCATCGTGGCAATGAGGCAGGCACCGCCCACACGGTCGTCTTCTGCAGAGCTGGAGCCGAACCATCTGTTACCCTGCAGACGGAGACTGGTGCGAAACACGCCAACCTTCGTCTCAACACGCCCCTGGATATAGAGGTGGTTGCCGAAAATCTGGGTAACAGCACCGTCGCGCTGCAGTTTTTCACCCTCATTGCGAACCTCCTCCGCAAAGGCATTGAGGAAGTTGAGGGTGGCGCGATCAGGATTGAGAGCAGATATTAACATGGATATTGACCTGGTTTCTGGTAGTGCAGCGAAGCGTCAGTATACAGAAATCCCCTGATACAAAGCAACGCAGGCATAGTGCTATACTAACACAAGCTCCGCGATTATGCAAGATGTCAGTGAAAGTTTTTCTCTTTTTTTCTGATTTCGACGAGAGCTGACGGGCTCTTACCTTGCCAAAAGAGACGCACTTGATAATATATACGCCACATGCAGCGCCTTTTTTACACTTTTTTTGTTGTTCTTCTGCTGATATTCCCACTTTCGGCCTGTTCTTCCACGGTACCGCCACAGTGTACTCAAGCCATTATCGGCATCACCGACGGCTGGAACTCCTCTCACGTTTCGCTCACTCTGGTTGAAAAAAACGCTGCCGGCAAATGGCAACGGGTGCTCGGCCCCTTTCCCGGCAGACTGGGTCGCAACGGTACCGCCTGGGGTATGGGAATCAACGCCACTCCGGCCGGATACCGCAAGAAAGAGGGCGACGGACGCTCCCCTGCCGGCATCTTTGCGCTGGGCGGTCTGTGGGTGACCAATGCCACCCCGGTTCAGCACGACCCGGCCATTCCCTATGTGAAAGTCGGCCCGGCAGACCTGTGGGTGACTGACCCCGCCTATCCGAAGCTCCACAACCGCCACATCCGTCTCAACCACCCGGCACGCACCCCCTGGGAGCTGAAAGAGCAGATGCGCCAGACGGATTACCCGCACAGCATCAAGATGCTCATCCACCACAACACCGTGGAATCCGTCGGCAAACCCATCGTCGGTGCCGGCTCCTCCATCTTCTTCCATATCTGGCGGCGAGACGGAGCTGCCCCCACCGCCGGATGCACCAGCATGCAGGAAGAAAACCTCCGAGCCATCATTGCCAGACTCCGTGCCCGAAAAAATCCGGTCTACATCCTTCTGCCCCGCGCAGAATATGCCGGATACCGCGAGGCCTGGAAGCTGCCCTGATTCCCCTTTTTACTTTTTATCAAAAAAAGTTGCGGATTCGGCGTTTCTGAGGATATACTATAGTGTAGAAAGCAACGAGGCACGTATGAAACTCAGAGATATCGAACAAATGCAGAGCGCCGGGCTCATCTCTGCCGAACAGGCGGCGGCCATTGCAGAGCATTTCAAGCTCAACGGCAACCGCATGCAGAAATGGCTGCTCTTCTGCATCTCCTCACTGGCCGGAGCACTCATTCTGGCCGGTATCATCATGCTCATTTCCGCGAACTGGGAATTCATCCCGCCGGCGGTGAAAATGGGCACCGGCATCGCGCTGATGCTGGGATTCTGGGCAGCGTATGGCTGCCTGCGGGAGAAGATGCCCATGCTGGCGGAAACCCTGGGACTGCTGGGCGGCGGCATGTGGCTGGCCAACATTGCCCTCTACGGGCAGATTTTCCAACTCCAGAATCCCTTTGTGGAGGGTTGTGCCCTTTTCTTCTGCGGCATTGTGCTGTTGCCGTTTCTGGCAAAGCAACGGCTGCTCATTGCAGCCGTCATCATTACCTCCTTCATCCTGCTGCCTGCCGCGCGCGAGTGTGAGTCCAGCGCACTTCACCTGCCCATCACTGCTGACGAACTGCTCACCTGTCTTTTCCTGCTGGGGATATTCTGGTGGCTTTTCAGCGAGTTCTGCCGCAGTTCTGACGGAGCAGCCAAAGCATACGCCTGGACGGGCATTCCCCTCTCCCTGCTTGCCGTCTGCACCACTCAGGGACTCATCCTGTACGGTGACTTTTTCGAAGTTACCCCCATCATCGGCCGCAGCACCCTGGGTGTCTCACTACTTTTGCTGTTGCTTTTCAAGCCAAAAGGTGCTGCCTGGCTTCCCTGGATTCCCTTCGCCATCCTGACGGCGGGCATCATCCCGGCTACGGATGTATTCGACGATGCAAACCTTGAACTGCCGCGCATCATCTATTGCTTCCTCTATGCCCTGCTCTGGATTTGGAACGGGTGCAGCGCCAGGCGCATTGACTGGATTAACTACGGCACCATGCTGATCTGCTTCACCGGCATCGGCCTGATGGCCAACATCATGAAATCGCTCACCCAATCCGGTTTCGTACTCATCATCATGGGCTTCATCATGCTGGGGACGGCTATCCTCCTGGAGCAACAGCGCCGCCGCCTCATCCGCAGCATCAAATCCGCCCCCGCCGAACAAAACTGACCCCAACCCCTCCCGAATATGAAAAAAATCTTCTCATGGCTCATCTATATTGTGGTAGCAGCGCAGATTACCTGGCTGGCATGGAATTACCATAGCCGCAGCGAAGAGCTCGCAACAGCCCCCCGCATCCGCATTGCTGCCAGAACTTACGACCCACGCGACTTCACGCGGGGCTACTATCAGTCGCTGGACACTTCCGTAAGCCTGAGTGGGGGCCGGGCATCCTCGCTCTTCGGGGCCTCCGTCAATCAGAGCCAATTAACGGAGCGGCTTTTGACAATTGCCCAAGGCACTTTGGATGAATACACCTATGAGCTGACAGAAAGCTTCTTGCCGCCCACCTCTCATTCCGCCACCGCCAAGGAACTGCCCGTGATGTCGCATGTGGAGTTCCCGCTGAACACCTTCTGGAAAAAGCAAGCATCCGGGCTTTGGGAAATAGGCCGGATAGAACTGCCCGACAGCCCGGAAGATGCTGTTGCGAGCGAGGAAGTCCGCGTGCCCATGACGGCCGAATGGAGCATGAATTACAGCACGAATGAGGTAACAAAGATAACAAAGGTAACCGTCAAACTTCTTCTCCGCTTCCCCGGGCTGCGCGACCTGCGTTATTACTATCCCGAAGCCACCGGCGATTTCTTCACCCTGCTCCGCCAAAAGGAGATTCAATTCCCCGTAGTCATCACAGCCGATTTGCTCATTCGACCGACCGCCGCCATCATCCCCACGCAGTTGTACCTGAACGGCATTCCCTACAACGAAGCCACCGAATTACTCAAACAGGACAAATTCCCCTTCCGGGAATACCCGCAGGAGAAGCCTTAATCCGCGCGTCTGCCGCGTGGGTGGAAGCTGCGCACCATGTTCACCAGGCGTTTGCGCTCCACATGGGTGTATATCTGCGTGGTGGCCAGGTCGGCATGGCCCAGCATGTCCTGAATCACACGCAGGTCTGCGCCATTCTCCAGCAGGTGTGTGGCAAAGGAATGGCGCATGATATGCGGGTACACATTCTCCTGGAGTCCGGCCTCCTTTGCCCGTTTCTTGATGATTTGCAGAATGCGGTCGCGGGAAAGCGCCTGTCCACGGTTGGACAGGAAGAGCACCGTGGCGCGGCGCCCCTCGCGCAGGAGCTTCGGCCGCGCATGCTCCAGATAGCAGCGCAGCGCTTTCGCCGCCACCCCGCCCAGCGGTACAAAGCGGGTCTTGTTCCCCTTTCCCGTGATGCGCAGATAGCCCTCATCCCAATCCACCCGGTCCGGGCTCAGGTTCACCAGCTCGCTCACACGCAGGCCGCTGCCGTAGAGCATCTCCAGCATGGCGCGGTCGCGGCATCCGTACGGCACATCGGAGGGGTCAATGCTGCTGAGCAGGCGATTGACGGCTTCTGCGGAAAGCGTCTCAGGGATATCACGCACCATCCGCCCGCTCTCCAGCAACGCCGCCGGGTCAAGAGCCAGGCCGCGCCGCCGATGCATGTAGCGGAAAAAGATACGCAGATGCACCGTTGCCACGCGGATGGAGGAATCCATCAGTCCCCTCTCCCGCAGGTGGCGGCGATACTCCGTCAGACGCTCCAGGGTAATGCTGTCGAACGTCCACTCGCGCTCGGCACACCAATCCACAAAGGCTGTGAGGCTCTGCCGGGCGGATTCCCGATAATGGGCACTCAGCCCGCGCTCTGCTGCCAGATACAGCAGAAAACGCTCTACCTCCGCGCGATATGCAGGATTGGGCATCAGTTATGCTCCCCGCCCATGGGTTCCGGCAGCGGAACGGAAGCCGGATCCGGCAGAGGAGTTCCTCCGCCTTCCTGAGGCGTGCCGCCCAGCCTCTGTCCCGCGCTTTCCGCAAACTGCTTCTTGCGGGCTTCAAACTCAGCACTGCGGTCGGATTTCTTCTTCACCACGACCACCGTACGCCCGGAGGTGTTGGTCATGAGCTTCTGGGCACCATGCGGCGCGTTGGCGGCATCCTCACCCCAATTTTCGGGCAACGCAGGCATCTCGCCACCGGGGAAAAGTTCGTCTTGTGCGGAAATCTGCGTGGAAATGAGCGTCTTTATCGGGCTGACCAAATCCGTCTCGCGCAGGTAGCCCTTCTTACCGCCATCCGTCTCGACAAAGTAGTAAAGACCCTCGCAGGAAATGATGCGGGCTGTCGCGGCATCGACCATGCGGCCGGAGGTATCATGACTGTGGTCGGGATTACGGTAGAACAGGAACACCTTCCCCTGCTGCACCTCCAGCTGCTCACCGGGAGCAAAAGCACCTTCCTTCACCAGCTTGGCGCGCAGCGCAGCGCGTGCCTCAGCCGTGCCGGGAGGGTCCATGGGAGAATCCTCTCGCAGATACTCCGGCGTGTAATCCTGTTCCTCCGGATTAAACAGGCTGCAAGAGCTCAGTACGCCTGCACACAGCAGCAACGCAGCAATGTGGGAAATCTTCATGCCGATATAGTAATACATTCTCACGCGTCGCGCAAATTCTTTTTCTGCCCTGCAACAAAAAAGCAGCACCTGATCGGTGCTGCTCTCGATACGAAGTATAAGATTCGAACTTATGACCCCATCCGTGTGAAGGATGTGCTCTACCACTGAGCTAACTTCGCAT
>CAYYKC010000101.1:0-8221 GCA_964471605.1 uncultured Akkermansia sp.
GAAGAACTCGCTGCGCTCGGGTGAAGAAGCCGCTGCGCGGCTATGAAGAACGAGCCCCTTGTGGGGCTCGTGGAGAGGGAGGAGATGAAAACGGGGCTGTTGCCCCGGGTGAAGAAGCCGTTGCGCGGCTATGAAGAACGAGCCCCTTGCGGGGCTCGTGGTGATGGGGGGAATGGGACGTGTCTTGGTGCTTCTCTTCGGTGCACCCACACGGGGACTGATGGCTTGGCTTTACTTTCTGCGGCGGCGGAGGGTGAATGCCACCAGCCCTACCAGCCCCAGCATGGAAGAAGTCGGCTCGGGCACGGAGGCAGACATCATGGTGATGTTGAGGCTGCCGTTATCCGTTCCGGTGTAGGTGAGCACGTAGTTGCTGCTGTCCAGATTGCTGAAATAGGGCATGGCCAGAATGGAGTCGTTCTCCGTGATGGAGGTATACTCTGTGCTGCCCAGTTTCAGCCCGTCCACACCGCTGAAGAGGGTGGTGGATTGCCCGGCGGAGAGGCCACGCACACGTGCCAGAGTGGAATCGCCCAGGGTGAGACCTTCCTGCAGGGTGAGGGTGCTGCCCATGGCGAGGCCGCCGTCCGCGACTTCCAACGAGGAGCCGGTGCTGAGGGTCAGGTTAGCGTTGAGTTTGACTCCTGCATCGAATCTGGCTGTGCCGCTGACGCGTACATCTGCTTCCGTGGCGGTATCGCCAACTGCTCCGGCATAGAAGCCCAGATTGGCAGATGTAGCGGCTTCCAGGTCATTCAGGTCGTAGGCTGCTGCTCCGTGAATGTTCAGCTTACCTGCATCCACTTTGATGTTGGCCAGGGCGTTGGCTTCGTTATTCAGTTGAAGCGTGCCTGCTCCTTGTTTGATGAGACTGCCACGGGCGGCGTCAGCGGTCAAGGAACCGGTGGATTTCAGTTCTGCTCCGCCGGCGATGTCGTAAGTCACCACGGCCTCGTTGGTGAGTGAGGTGTCGGCGGACATGGTGCTGGTGCCCCCGGTGGCACGAATGGTGGCGGCATCTGAGATGGAAACTCCGGAGCCGCTGACGGTGGCGGAATCAAGAGCCAGCGCTCCCTTATTCAGCTCTGTGGCGGTAGAGAGCCCGGCTGTGGAATCCACGGCCAGCGTGGCACCTTTCTGCACTTGGATAGCGGTAGCATTGTTGAAGGCGCTCTTGTGCTTGAGCGTTCCGCTGCCTATCACCTCCAGAGCGGTGTTGCCTTTCAGATTCAGGCTTCCGGTCATGTCGACGATTACGCCCTTATCCTCGCTGCGGGTCAGCAGGAGGTCCTCATCTGCTGTGGTGGCTGCGGTGTCAATGGTGATTGTTCCCGTTGCTCCGTCCGTGCCCAGAGTCATGTTGTTCGTGAACGTAACCGTGGAATCTGCCGCCCCGATAGCACCAAGCGTGGAGCCGGAGGCAAAGGAAACCGCTAACTCGCTGTGGTTTGTGCCGCCGGCGGCGTATACACGTCCACCCTCTTTCACATTAAACGTAGCGGTTACCTTGTTTTTCATAAGATTCGTTTTGCACTCGCCTGTAAGAGTTAAACCTTTCAGCAGGTTTAGAGAGCCTCCGTTGTTCACGTTGAGAGTAGCGTTGTTGTGCATCAACGTCATGAATGCATTGCTGGTCAGTGTACCATCGATGTTAATGGCATTACTGTGGCCATAATAGTGTTGTTGTTCTCCGTAGAGAGCAAGGACGAAGTCTCCGTTACCGTTGCCAGAGGCCTCTCCGCTAATTACCAGATGAGCGCCGGAATTAACATTCAAGGTTCCTCCGTAACCATTTTCAGTAGTAACAGTAGACAGACGGATTCCATTTATGTACATGGTGCCGTCAGCATCAGCTCCTCCTACACTCATGGTTTTGGTTACAGCATAATCTGAAAGTCGAGTATCCAGTACAGCTCCGTTTTTCAGATTGATGGTGGTTTCGTTGTTACCATTCCATGTTTTCGCGTTGTTTTCATTTTCTATCATGCTCAGACCATCGATGGTGACACTCTTGCCCGCTGCCATATTGAAGTGGCTTACAGTGAGCGTTCCGCTGCCGCCGAGGGTCACGTTTGAGCCGGAGGGGGTAAGGGTGCCCACAGTAGCTTTGCCGTTGAAGTTGGCGGTGATGTTGCTCTGGTCAAGCGTGACTGTGGTGATGTTGGTTGACCCGTTGAAGTTAGAGGTCGTGTCATCAGAGCCGGTATCGAAGCCTGCCAGATTGACGCTTCCGTTCAGGTGGAGCGTGCCGCCGCCCTTGCGCACCCAGGTGCCGCTATCACCGGATACGCTGCCATTGATGGTGAGGGTGTTTCTGCTGTTCTGGTGAACTTCACTACTGCCTTCCAGCTCCAGATTGCCGTCAATGGTGGTGGCGGCAGTTATCTGGGTATTGACCCCGCCCGCCAGTTTCAGCGTGTTGCCGAAAGTACTTCCGGTGAGCGTCAGGTTACCCGCCGTCACATGGGTCGTGCCCTTGAAATCCTCATCAATGGCGAGCATGTTGCTGTAGGTATTGTCGGTGGTGTCGAGCTTGAGCTGCAGTGTGCCGGTGCCGGAGATGTTGCTGACGGTGGCGGTGCTCGCCTGCGTATTGGTCAGCACCAGCACGCCGTTGGCACCCAGTTCCACTTCTCCGTCGGTGGCAATGTATTCTGCTGTGGTCAGCTTGTTGTTGAGCACCAGCTTGCCTTTCTCCATGTTCAGCTCCTTGCTGAGTGTCACATCGCTGCCGTCGAAGGTGTAGGTTTCCTGATTCACGAAAAGCAAACTTTCGGCTGCGGTGGACTGAGTGAAGTTCAAGGCTTTTGTCGGAGCTGTATCACGGAAGAGAACCGTGTTGTCGGTGGCAAAGACGGTGTTGGAGCCTTGCCATTCATGGAAGGCGTCCGCCAGCCGGATTTCCACCTTCAACCCCGTGCTGTCGGCGGTGAACAAGCTGCCCTTCAGGTAGTCCGGCATGCTGTCTGCCATGGTGGCGTTTCTGTTGCTCCAATCGCCGGTGAGCAGGGTATAGGTGCTGCCCAGTTCCAGTTGGTTATGATTACTGAAACTGATGGCCTGAGAGGAGAACGACTCGCCGAAATCGATGTCGGCATTCAGGAGCGATGTGGAGGCATTTAGCGCCGTGCTGTCAAATTCCATCGTGCCGCCGTTGAGTATCAGGGGGCTGTTCAGCGTGCCCTGAGTACCGTCCCCTGCTATCAACGCCAGTGTCACTCCTTCGTTCAGGCTGTAGCTGTCACCCAATTTCAGCGTGGCTCCCTGAGCGATGCTGATGGTGTCTGCCACCGTGGGGGCGTGGGTGAACTCCAGATTGCCTTTCAAGGCGCTAATGTTCTGCGCTTTGATATCGCTGCCGCTGAAAATCTGGGTTCCCGTGCCGTCCATGGCGATGTTCAGTCCGTTGACTGCCCCCTTGTACTCGTAGCTGCCGCTGCCGGTGATGGTCAGCGTGTTTTTGCCGTCACCCTCACGGGCGCTATCAAGTTTGATGTCCGAGGAGGCACCACTGTATGCATAGGCGTTTTCATCACCTGTCAGCCCTTTGATTTTTGCATTGCTCGTATTGATTGCCAGTGCCATGGTGGAGCCGGAGATGCTCTGCATGTCCAGAGTGGCATTCTTGAGTGCGTTGTCATGAGCCAGTTCCACAAAAGTACTGAAGCCGCTGCCGTTGGCTATACGTTTAGCCACCACGTTGCCGTTAAACTGGTTGTCTCCATTCAGAATCAGGCGTGAAGCGTTGGTGACAGTTACGGTTTGTGTGACATCAGAGCTTTCTCTGTCGGTATATTGAGTCTGATTGGAGCAGCTGGCTTCCCAGGTCAGCGTAGAATCGGACGTGGTTCCGGAGTCCAGATTGCTGATAATCCAGGTGGCGCTCTTGCTCTTTTCTTTTAATGTCAGATCTTGGCCATTGAGCTTGATTGTCTCAAATGTCATGTGTTGGGAGACATTGTCAGACGCAGCTTGAAGCGTTTGAATGTCTGTATCCAAATCAAGTATACCGCGCATGCCAAAGACGGAATAGTAGGTATAAGCCCCTTTGTTGCCGAAGGAGAAATCCAGTTGGGTGGCATCCTCGATGCGCAGCGTGCCGGTGGAGGTGTTGTAGGAGGCGCTCGTCAGATTCCATTTGCCGGAGCCGGTGAGTTTCAACGTTGCACCGTTGCTGGCACCGACAATGCCGGCCAGCGTGACATCATTACCTCCGTTTGTCATGACGACTGTACCACTGGTGGCGGTGACATTGCAGAATCCGCCGATGGCCGATCCTGCGGAAGTTGCGTCAATGACGGCACCGTTTTCTGCCGCAACGGATCCCATCATGAGAGTATTACCGTTGAGGTAGAGAGTGTTGCCCTTGATGTTGAGATTGCCGACGCTGGCGTTTTGTGCCGTGAGCTTCACATCGCCTTCTTCTATGGTGAGATAACGGTACTGAATATTTCCGCTGCTTGTCAGGGTGCTGTCCAGTTCCAGCGTGCTGTCGCCATACTTGTGAATGGATTCCACCGATAAATTGCCCTTGATGTCGGAGAACGAGTCAATGGTAAGGTGAATTTCGCTGGCGATGGGGTCATTGTTGGATTCGCGGTAATCGCCGATCAGGCTACTGCCTTCTTCCAGTACCAGATTGTTGAAGCGCTGGGTTGTGTTGCCAATGTCAAGCGTACTCCCGGATTTCACGGTAATCGAATCGGCGTTGTTGAGCGCATTGTTCTGGCCGATTCCCAGGGTGATGTTGCCACTTGTGATGTCCGTCCGGGTACTATCGTAGCCCATCACGGTAATGGAACCGGTGAAATTGTTGAGGTTATTGAGCAGCACAGTACCCCCGGTATAGCCCTGGGCATCCACAATGATATCGTGGTTGCCGCCAATCTCTGCATTGACGGTGAATGTGCCGTCTGCAGCAGAGAGTCGATAGGATTGATTATCGGCAATGTCAATGTTGCCTTCATATTCCATATCGCCTTTGGCACTGAGGGCGAGTGAATGATGGTTGCTGAGGTCGATGTTCTGATTATCTCGGTTGAGCAGGAGAATGCCGTCTGAATCAGCGGTGACATTGGAAAGCAGGTCACCCATGGCAATGCGGTTGCCATACCGCAGATTCATGGTCACATTCTTGATGGCTGCTTCACTTGCATATTCAAGCGTCACGCCGACTCCGGCAAAATCAACGCCGCCGGTGAAATCGTTTCGCGTATTGGTGAGGGTGACGATGCCTTTGGTGTGAGCATTGCCGAGGATAAGCGTGTTGTCGCCGGTCAGGTGGTAATTCACCATCAGGTTGCCGCCGCCGCCGCCCAGTCGCCAAGCGTTGTCGACCGCCGCCAACTGCTCCGTGGTGTCTTGTGCTCCGTATTGGATGGTTTGTCCTGCAAGCGCACCGATGATGAGGTTTTTATGCCCGGAGGTGTCGACCTGAGTGAGCTGGTTTTGCGTGAGAGCCAGCACACCGTTGGAGTTGCTGTCAATATAGTTCAGCGCAGTATTCCCATCGGAATTGTCGGCAGCCAGTGCGGCCTTTTCTCCTACGAGCCATTTCTGGCTTCCGGCGGCCTCGGCATTTGCCACTATCAGTGTGCCGCTGGTGATACTGCGGGAGCCGGTGAAGGAGTTGTTACCTGTCAGGTAGAGGATGCTGTTTGCCGCATCCACGGTGACGGTTCCCTCTCCGGTGATGTTGCCGCCGTAGGTGTGAGTCGCGGTCGTCTTGTCGGCAAACTCGACTTTGAGAGTACCGCCTGCCAGCGTGGTGTTACCATGGTGACCGTAATAGTCTGCCCATTCCTGAGTATTTTCCTTGATGATGCCACCTTCGATGTATTCCATTTGGTGATGAACACCCTCATTCATCACATAGGTGCCGCCCGTATTGACCGTGATATCTCCCTTGACGCGGGCGTGCGTGCCCAGACGGAAAGTGGCTCCGGTTTCCACCGTGATGTTCATCTTGGCATCGGCGTAGTGCCAGTCATCCTCAGAGAAGAAGATGTCATCGCTGTACGGAACAGAGCCGGTGCCGTGTTCTGTGTTAATGCCGGCCAGCACAACGGTGCCGCTCTTAACGGTGAAGGAGCTGGACGCATTGTTGCTGAGATCGGTGCAGATGCTGTTCATGGTCCATTCGGAGTCTGCCCCCATGTCTGCGACGATGCTCAGCGAGCCGTTGGCGGAATCCTTCAGTGAGCCTTTCCAGACGCTGTCGCCGGCCTGTTTGTAGGTCATGGTGGTGTTGCCGCTGCTGTTGGTGATGATGGCATCATCCGTCAGGGCGTTGATGCTGAAACCATCGGCTTCAATATCGGAATTGGTGGTGTACCAATCCATGGAGTTGCCGTGCATGTCCAGCGTGCCTCCGTTCAGCCCGAAGGTGAAGGCTCGTTCAATCTGGTTGGTGTCAGAGATGACAACCGTAGCCCCGCTGCTGGCCAGCACATTGTAGGCCGCGTGGCCGTTTTCACGATCCAGGTAGGTGGTACCGCTGCCGCCGACGGCCAGCAGGATGTTGTTGTCTCCCTCTCCTTCAATGTACAAGTCACCCGCCCCGTTTTTGCGCCATTCGCGCATGTAATCAGCCGGGTTGGTCAGCTGCACGTGGACTTCAGCCCCTTTGTTAATGACGTACCCCGCAGAATTGAGCGTGTGGTTGCCACCGTCTGCGTTTTTGATGGTGAAGCTGCCATTATTAAACTCCAGATAGCCTACACCGGTGTCAACCGTGTCATTCAGGACAATTTCATGGTTGCCGCCGCTGCCGGTAAATATCAGGTTCTGGGTGTTGCCCAGCCCGCTGATGTTATTCTGGTATGCATTATCGTAGGCGTACCAGTTATCGTTGTTTTTGACGGAGGAAAGATCTTTCCATGTGTGGCTGCCGGAGTTTACGGCCAAGTGGTTGTATGCGGTATCTCCCACCGTGAGAACACCGCTGCCGTTGGCGACTGTTCCCAGTTGCGCCGTGTCGGCGGTACTCATGTCCACCTTGACGCTGTGCTTGTCCAGAATCTCATTAGCGAAGTCGATGGAACCGTGAGCCACAGAGTAGGTGGAAAAATTCCCGGCTCGCAGGGAGAAAACGTACTCATAGCGTCCGGCCTCCTTGTTGTAGACGTAGACCGGGGAACCGGAGTCACCGCCCTGACCGTTGGTGGGCAGCGGTGCGGATTCATTGACCCAGGAGGAGTCGGGCTTCAAATTCCAGTCGCCGAAGATGAGCCCCTCTGTTGTGATGGCTATGGCCCGGATACTGGAGATTCCTCCCAGGATGGCGGTATACGGGCTGCCCGCATTGACTATATCTCCGTCTTTTTGCCAGACGACAACATTACCGGCAAACGCGCGGTAGATCAGTTCACCCTCGAGCTGTTCTTTGATGTCGGGGATACCGTTTTCATTGCTGTCCTGTTGTTCGGAGGTGACCCCGCTGTAATTGTAGGCACCAACTACGTCCGTATATATCTTGTTCTGACGATACAATCCCCAGTCAGCCGCGCTCACCAAGTCTTTTTCCGAGACTTGAACGGTGCTGTATTTGATGGTGTGGCTGCTCCCCAGTTGCGTGGTGCCGAAAGCCGCGCTGAATACGGGATTGTGCGCTACGGTCACCAGGTAGTTGGCACCGAATGCCGCTGCTGCACCGTGGCATTGAGTCCCGGTGGCGCCGTAGTCAAGACTGCCGGCGAAGTTAATCATTCCCTGTTCTTCCGGGAGCACCCAGGTGACTTCTCCGTTTGCCTTGGGCATGGCAATGCCGCCGTCTTTGTCGCGGATGGCCTGCAGCATGGAGCTGATGCCGGTAACGCGAAAACGCCCTTTGTTTTGCCCGAAGTCGGAGTAGGTGCGCTTGTCTACATCCTCATGCATACCGCCGCCCCAGGCGGTGGTGGCAGCAGTGGCGGCACAGACGAGAAGCAAGCACTTGCGGAGAGAAAGAGGAAGATGAGGTTTCATGGTAAATACTGAATTGTCGATATCTTCTGTTTCAAAAAAAACGATAGGCCGTCCGAGAAATCCCCTACAGGATAGCGGATTTGAAATGCGATGTACAGCAAAAAAATAAGAATGACTCTAACATAGGAGTTTGTTTTTTTTGAGTGGGAAAGAGAGTTGGACTCGTTTGAGACGAATTATATTGACTTCTGAAACTTCATTTGTACATCGCATTTCAAATGCGATGTACAGCAATAAGGTCTTTTGAGGTGATGTG
>CAYYKC010000102.1:0-8208 GCA_964471605.1 uncultured Akkermansia sp.
GCACTAAGAGTGCATTTTTTTCAAAAAGTGTTGCATTTGAACTTGCAATTCACCCCCGTATCTCGTACAGCCCATACGTGTCCCCAGGATTTGGGACACGTTGATTTACGAATGACAAATGGCGATTTACGAATTAGACATTAGCCACTTACGTCGATGTTGTAATAAACAAAAACTTCCGACAATGAAGGGGCTGCTTGATACCCCCGCCAAGGGATATTTGACAAAACGTTCCGATTTTTAGTGTAACATGGGTATCTTTGCCTAATCATTGGGACGCATGTGCAAATTCCTTCGATTCTGCCTTCCGATATCAGTAAGACCCCGCGGCTTTCGCCACGGGGTCAGCACTTATGGAACAACAAATCTGCTTTTATCGTAGTATGGTGGGGGCTCAGCGGCTGAGGTAACCGGAGACACCCTCATGGGTGGGAGCCATGGCCTCCTTGCCCTTCTGCCAGCCAAGCGGACAAACCTCGCCGTACTGCTCGAAGTGCTGGAGGGCATCCACCATGCGGATGGCTTCCTCTACGGAGCGCCCCAGCGGCATGTCGTTCACCACCATGTGGCGCACCACGCCGCTCTTGTCGATGAGGAAGAGGCCGCGGTAGGCCACGAGCTCGCCCTTGACGCAGCAGTTGCCCTGCTCATCCGTGCAGCGCTCGCCGGCCAGTACGTCGAACTTCTCTGCCACTTCCTTGTTAATGTCTGCCACAAGCGGGTAGGTCACGCCCTGAATACCACCCTGGTTGAGCGGAGTATTGGTCCATGCCCAGTGGCTGTATTCCGAATCCGTGGAGCAGCCCACTACCACGGTATCACGCTTGCTGAACTCTTCCAGCGCAGCCTGGAAACCCACCAGCTCTGTGGGGCAGACGAAGGTGAAATCCTTGGGATAGAAGAAGAAGACCACGTACTTCTCGCCGATGTAACGGCTGAGGCTGAAATCCGGGACGATTTCGCCGTTGATGACTGCGGTGGCCTTGAACTCCGGAGCTTTCTTTCCGATTAACATGTCTTTTGTTTCTTTCTATTGTTTGACTTTTTTCTGAACGATTCTCCGTTTTTTCTGCCGGAGGTGTTTCGTTGGCGAGAAATTATCACAGTTTCGTGAGTTTGGCAAGAATTATTTTAGAACTTTTCTAATTTTGTTTGCCTTTTCTGACTTTTCTTCCTTGAAAAAGGGGTAAATGGAGGCTAAAATGGGAGGAATGGAGGAAAAAAGGAGTAAAAAGGAGCTGAAAAGCGGAAGAATGGTGTCACTAGATGCGCTGCGAGGGCTGGACATGATGTTTATCATCGGTCTGGATGCGCTGGTGTACCGCCTTGCACCCTTATATCCCGACAGCGCAGCGTGGCGAATGATTCGGGAGCAGATGGGACACCGGGCATGGGAAGGGCTGACGGTATACGATGTGATATTCCCGCTCTTTGTCTTTCTTGCGGGAATATCCATGAGTTTTTCACTTCGGCGGCAGATGTGCAGCGGGCGTACTGCCGGGCGAATTCTGGGGAAACTGTGGTGGAGGGCGCTGGTGCTGGTGGTTCTGGGTTGGGTCATCAACGGGCCGCTCAGCTGGGATGCCTCGCAGATGCGGTATGCCTCTGTGCTGGGTCTCATCGGGCTTTCCGGAGCCATGGCCGGCAGCTGGGTTGTACTGAGTCGGAGTCAGCAGAAAGGGGCACTCATCGGAGCCACGGTGATATTAGCAGCGGTGGGTGTAGCTCAATGGACGGGAGGCGACCTGACCCCCTGCGGCTGTTTCAACAGCAAGGTGGATGCCCTGCTCTGCCCGGGAGTACTGCACAGCGGATGCTACGATCCGGAAGGTCCGCTGTGCATCGTGTCCGCCTGTGCGCTGAGTCTGCTGGGATATGCAACAGGGCTGCACCTGACGCACCCGGACATGGGTGCGTTCAAACGCTGCGCGATTCTGTTGGGTGCGGGGGCGCTTCTGTGGGTTGCGGGCATGCAGATGCCGGTCATCAAGGGAATCTGGACACCGGGATTTGTGCTGAGCTGTGGTGGCATCGGGATGCTGCTGATGGGGACACTGCATCTGCTGACGGATGTGAAAGGCATCACGGTCTGGAGCAAGCCCCTGGTGATAGTGGGCAGCAATGCGCTCTTCATCTACATGGTGACCCACCTGTTCTCATTTACCGCACTGGCAGAGCGGCTATCCTGCGGGGTACTGCACAGCGTACTGCCGGCAGAGCTTCTTCCTGCGGGTTATGCTGCAGGAGCCTTAGTGCTTGCGTGGCTGCTCTGCCTGTTCCTGTATCGCCGGGGCATCTTCATCCGGCTGTAAGCCGCGCATGCGATCCAAGGCATTGAACACACCGGCAAGCAGTGTGCCGGAAACAGAATGCCACACGCAGCAGAGTGCCGAGGCAACCGCTGCCTCCGGCAAGGCAACAAAGTGCCGACCGGCCAGTACTGTGGCCAGCCCGGCATTCTGCATCCCCACCTCAATGGAAAGGGTGCGCCGCTTGGGTCGATTCATCCCCACACCACGCCCCACCAGATACCCCAGCACATAGCCAAGGGAATTATGCAGGAAAATAGTAACAAAAATGAGGAACCCGCTCTCCAGAAAATGTGCGCCACAGGCAGAAATCACCCCGCCCACGATACAGGCAAGCCCGATGACGGATGCCCCCGGCATGGCGGAGCAGAAGCGGCGGTAGCTCTCTCTGCTGCTCCAGAGGGCATTTCCCGCCGTGCCGAGCGCCACCGGCAGGATGGTGACCAGCAGGATGCTGCGGAACATCCCGGCAGCATCCACATCGATACTGGCACCGGCCAGCCACAACACCAACAGGGGTGTCATCACCGGAGCAAGAAGCGTGGAGACGGTGGTCATGCCTACGGAAAATGCCACATCTCCCCGGCAGAGGAAGCTCATGATATTGCTGGAAACACCGCCGGGACAGCAGCCCACCAGCACCAGCCCCATGGCAATGCCGCGCGGTAAATCGAAACAGGCCACCAGAGCCCAGGCCAGCAACGGCATGATGGTAAACTGCGCCACCGCTCCCATGGCGATATCCAGCGGACGCTGCGCCAAAATACGAAAATCCTGAGGCGAAAGGGTCATACCCATAGTAAGCATGATGAACCCCAGCACGGCAGACTGCACATTTCCACGCACCCAGTCAAAAAGCCAGGGTTGCCAGAATGCCAACGCCCCCACCAGCAGCACAAAGGCAGAGGTGTGGGAGGACAGAAAGCGACTCAACTGCAGCAAGCGGGAAAACATGGTTCAACTCTGAATCCCCTGTCTGTCGTACAGCTCTTTGTATAGCGGGCAAGTTGTATACAGCACCTCATGGGGACCATCGCCCACAATGCGACCGCCCTCAAACACCAGAATGCGGTCGGCATTCCGAATGGTGCTGAAACGGTGCGCCACGATGAGCGTAGTACGCCCCTTCGCCAGCTCATCCAGCGATTCCTGAATCTCGCGCTCGCTTTCCGCATCCAGCGAGGCCGTGGCCTCATCCAGAATCAGCACAGGAGCATTCTTCACAAACGCCCGGGCAATAGCCACACGCTGACGCTGCCCACCGGACAACCCGGATCCGCCCTGCCCCAGTTTGGTATCCAGACCCTTGCTCTGAGAATCCAGGAACTTGCTCACCGCCGCAGCATCAGCAGCCTCCTTAATCTCCTCATCCGTGGCATTGAGTTTACCGAGGCGAATGTTATCCCGAATCGTTCCGGTAAAGAGCAATGCCTGCTGCCCCACAAGAGAAAGCTCCTCGCGCAGGTCATGCTGCGCTATACTGCGGATATCGACGCCATCCAGTTCCACAGAACCGGAAGACACCTCATAGAATCTGGGAATGAGCGAGGCAAACGTCGTCTTGCCCGCGCCGCTGGGGCCCACCAGCCCCACTATCTGCCCGGCAGGAATATGCACGTTGATATTCCGCAGCGCCGGACCGGATTCCTCATTGTAAGCGAAAGAGACGTTGCGAAACGTGATATCGCCGCGAACCGGCTGTTCCAACTTGATCGGGTTTTCCGGCTCCGGAATGGTATTCGGTTCTTCCAGCACCTCGCTCAAGCGAGTCAGACCGCCCTGAGCTTCATTGAAACGATTGAACGCATTGCCCGCCCTCTTCATCGAGTCAAAGGCAAAGAAAAGCGCACCTGCCATGGCGATGAAATCCGTCAGGCTCATCCCCAGCTGCTTACCACGCACCAGCAGGAAGGCAAGTGCCAGAGAAGTCACAATCTCCATGACGGGAATAAGAGCCTTCTGGTACTTGACCAGCTTGACGTAATTGTTGCAATACCCATCGGAAACAACACGGAAGTCACGGATTTCCCTCTCTTCCAACGCATAAGCGCGCACCTCACGCTGCGTCTCCAGATTCTGCTGAATGCTCGTGTTCAGTGCACCCAGTCCTTCCTGTGCACGCAGAGCTTTCTGCGAGATGCGACGGCCAAACACAACAATAGGCCATGCCGCCAAACCGATAAACGCCAAGTTCACCAAAAAAAGAATGCCTTGCCCGGACTGCACCAACAACCAGATAAATGCAGCCAAAGCGCACATACAGGTAATCGGCTGCTTCACCAGATCATTGGCGATGGAGGAAAGGATATTTTGCACATTCTGCGTATCTGCAACAACGCGGCTGATGATATCCCCCTTCTGACGCTCCTCCATGAATGCCACGGGAAGCTCCTGCACCCGATTAAATACAGCCATGCGAAGCGTTTCCAGAATACGGATACCCAACACATTCACAAGAACAGCATTCGCCCAGACAGAAACCCCGCGAACAATAAATATGGCAGGTAAAGCTGCACAGGCAAGCATTAACAGGATATTCGGCGATAATTCCTGTAATGACGGGAATATCGCCAACAGCTCCGGAGTCGCCCCGCCATCCTCACGAAATACTACGGGAAAAACATACTTCACCAACAGCGGTACACCCAGACCACTGGCAGAAGCCGCCAACACACCTGTTCCCAGAACGATGATAAATAAAAAGATATGCGGCATCAGAAACCGCTTCAAGAAATAAGACAGCTTTTTCATTCAGTTACCTCCTGTTCCTGTCGGACCTGCTCATCATACAAACCACGATAAAGCAGACAATTCTCGTACAGCTCCTGATGCGTGCCATCGGCAATGATGCGTCCGGCCTCAAAGACCAGTATACGCTGAGCCATCCGCAACGTACTGAAACGGTGTGCGATGATGAAAGTGGTGTGCCCTCGGGTCAGCTCATCCAGTGCATCCTGAATGGCCGCCTCGCTTCGCATATCCAAAGCAGAAGTCGCTTCATCCAGAATAAGCACGGGAGCATTCTTCAGGAAAGCACGCGCAATGGAAACACGCTGGCGCTGACCACCGGAAAGCCCGCTGCCGCTCTCGCCCATCATGTAACCATATCCGCCGGGCAGAGAATCCACAAACTCATCCACCCGAGCCATTCCGGCAGCTGCTCGCACCTCTTCATCAGAAGCTCCGGGGCGTCCCAGTCGAATATTCTCGAAGACAGTATCATGGAACAGCGCAGAAAACTGCGACACCAAACCGATATTGCGAGTTCGGTCTTCACGGGTAATGTTTTTCACATCCACGCCGTCAATACGAATCGTACCGGATACCGGGTCGTAAAAACGACATATCAAATTAATAAAGGTAGTTTTTCCGGAACCACTGGGGCCAACCAGTCCCACAATTTGCCCTGCGGGGACATGGACATTGATATTTCGAAGGACAGGATTCCCCTTGACATACTCGAAATTCACCTTTTCGAATGAGACATCCCCCTTGACCGCCCCGGATATAGCAACGGGCTCTGTCGGCTCCGGCGTTTCGTCCTGTGCGTAAAGCAACTCCTGAATTCCCGCAACACTGACCTGCACAATCTGAGCCTGATTGATAACAGTGCCCAAACGTTTGATGGGGTCATAGCAGAAGTAGAACGCCGTTGCAATAGCCGTAAACTGCTCCAGCGTCAGACCATCACTACACCCCTGATACAACGAGTAGGCCAGAGCAAAAGCACACACCATTTCCACAGCAGGTGTCACACTCTGACGCCAGGCAGCCATGCGAATCAACAAGTTATTGTAATGATGAATATACCCGCTAAGTAAATCTGATTGGTACTTTTCCAAGTTGAACGCCCGCACCTCCCGCTGAGCGGAAAGTGTTTCTTCAACTGTCGAAGTAATGACATTCATCCCGGCCAGAGCTGAGCGCATCTGTTTCACCATTCGCTTGCCCACCATGCGAACAACAGGAACACAGGCGGCCGAAATGATTAAGTTCCCCAGCAGCATAGCACTCTCGTTGCTGCTGACGGCAGCATATACCAGATAGGCAACAGCAGCCATAAGCGTGAGTGGTTGTATCACCAAATCGTTCATCACGGTTATCATACCCTGCTGCACAATCTGCGTGTACTGAATCACCATCGTCATCACCGCGCCACGCGGATGTCGATCATGATACGAAAATGACAGCCATTGAAGTCTGGCAAACAAATCACCACGCAACTCTGATAACGCACGCATACCCGCTTTGGTCAGAAGAAAGGCATTGAGGTAGGTCGCCACACCGCGAAGCGTCATCACGAAAGGTATAATCAGCGCAGCAATCCACAGCACTGCATCGGCCCGATAGCCCTCCGGCACATACTCCTGCACCCACTGCTGAAGTATCGCCGGCACCTCCGTTTCACCGAACACCATGGGAAACACATGCTGTATCATGAACGGTAAGCCAAAACCTGCCGCAGCTGCCGCGACCGCACCAAAGAAAATCCCCGAGGCAATCAATCCGGTCTGCGGCTTCATATAGCGCCGCAGCATCGGTTGAAAAGCCTTCCACATACCCTTTTTATCAGCAGAGCTCATGTATCTTCTGTGAGGGTAGCATATTTTCCCTACGGGAGCAATCTTTTTCTATTCCAATCAATGGAGGGTTGCACAAATTTCAAGCCTGACGGCAGCAACGGCTCACACAAGTGGTATAAGCACGATTAGCCGTATGAGGCCGAATATTTCCGCGAACATGAGGTGCCCATTAGGGTATTGTTTTGAGTATAGCCAAAAGCCGCTGCTCCATTTCTGAAACAGCGGCCTTGTTTTCAATTCAATGAAAAAGACAATTTACTTGCGGCGGCGACGTGCGGCCAAGCCAGCCAGAGCCAGCAGAGAAAGCGTAGCCGTGGTAGGCTCGGGGACAAGATTAGCGGTGATTGTTAAAGCGCTAATGGTGGGGGTTACGTTGGGCCATCCATCAAGGCTAACATTCAAGCTCGACAAGCTATATGTGTTACCCAAGAAATGGGACGCACTAGCACCACCTTGGCTAAGCGAAAAAACGAATCCATTACTGTCATCACTCCAGCTAATTGAACCCTCAAAGTCCGCTGAAGCGGTCAACGAACCCAAAGTTGTAAGGCTGCTATTTGCCACATTGTAGGTTTGCCCCCCCCACCCGGCATCAGAACCAAGCAGGTATGCATCGCCATCATTATATGCAATCGTACCGAATGTATAGTTTGCATTATTGGCTCCATCAGCCCCCTTATATGTCTCGCCCATTATCAGAGCACGAGCTCCAGAGGCATCCTCACCTTCAAAGGTCAACGTGGCAACGGAATTCTTGTCAACTCCGGAAATGGAGAAACTGAATGTTATACTTTCGGCCTTATCTGTAAGCGT
Organism: uncultured Akkermansia sp.; assembly: GCA_964471605.1. Classification (GTDB taxonomy): domain Bacteria; phylum Verrucomicrobiota; class Verrucomicrobiia; order Verrucomicrobiales; family Akkermansiaceae; genus Akkermansia. Next base: position 7,706 of record CAYYKC010000102.1, read on the forward strand.
AATAGCTTCGCTAAACACATAACTCCCAACAGGGCGTTTCCAGTTGGCAGATGCAGTAATGCTATCATCTGCTATAACAGGATAATTGCTGGATTCTGCCTGACTATGCAATCCAGTCAGAGTCCAGCCGACGGAGGAAGAAAACGGCGTATACACCGTTTCCGTAGTTCCTGCAGCGGCCACCCCGGTCAGAACCATCAATGCAATGATTGTTTTTTTCATATTAGTGAGAATTGATTGTTATGAGGTTTGAGCTTCTCTCTCTGGTGTACTCGTTCCTTTGTACAATAGGAAGCCAAGATACCAGCAAAGAGTAAGCTAAGAGAAATATACAGCATTCCTAATGCTGATACTGTGGATGATTTTCTGGATTCAACATGTTCGATGAGAAAGCGGGAGTCGAACATTTGATATCTCGACTTGGAAAAATGCAAAAAGTTCATCATTTTCAGGGTCTGTTTCAGATTTGCTGGTGCTCAAGAGACCTCCAGATGACAGAAAAA
>CAYYKC010000103.1:0-7946 GCA_964471605.1 uncultured Akkermansia sp.
ATCGCATTTGAAATGCGATATGCTGGGCAACCGTATTGAGATGAGTGCGCTAATTTTATCCGGAACTGAAAAACGAAATGGGGAAATAGAGTTTTTACGCTTTTTCTTTGCCATTTTTGTGTTGCTGAGTCATATAGGTCTCTTGCCGCATGGTGGTATAGCTGTGGATTTTTTCTTTTTGCTTACGGGATATCTGACGATGGCTTCTCTCTATAAAGCGAAAACTTTTGGTCACTCTTGTCAGTCTACGTTTTCTTTTGTATTTCGAAAGGTTAAATCATTTTATCCCGAACTGTTAATCTCGATACTGCTGACTATAGTAGTGCATTTGATAACTGGTGATTATGATGAAAAATACTATCTTCGACCGGCTGAGACAATAATTAACAATGTATTATTGCTCAAAATGTCAGGTCTATGTCAATCGCCTTCAGATTTGAATGGGCCAACATGGTTTCTTTCGTCTATGATATTGGCTATTTTTGTTGTATATCCTTTGCTGAGGAAATTCGGTGCTAATGGCTGCCTGTTTGTGCTTTCTATCAGCATATGTGGTTTTTTGTGCGCCTACCATGGCTCTTTAACGGGGGTATATGATTGGATAGGATTTACTTATGAAGGTAATATAAGAGCTGTAGGTGAAATTTTGTTGGGGGCGTTTGCTTTCTCTGTGGTTCAGACTATAAAAAGAGTGGAGATCCTTTTACCCGGACGTATGCTTGTATGCGTGGTAAGGTATGTCATGCTGGGAGTTATGCTTTATGTTGCAAGGGATACTGAAACCGATTTTCAGTGGTTAAGTTTGCTTGCGGCCTGGGGAATAATTGTCATAGCATTTTCATGTATAGGAATAGATTCGTTTGTCTTCAATAACAGATTGTGTCTCTTTCTGGGAAAATTGAGTCTGCCGTTATACTTGTCGCATAGATGCTTTACTCGTTGTGTTGCTGATCCGTGTGTCTGTATAGTATATTCTCTTTTAGCTGCGTTGTTTGTGATGGTGATGGCCTCGTTTCTTCGCCGTATCAGTCCTTTCATCTATGGCTTTTTTGTGAGAAGAGAGGCTGTTTAGAAACGTAACAGTGTTATCGTTTAGCTTTTTCATTCTAATCGCCTCCGTTGGGTTTACCAAGCTGTCACATGCAGCTATTGACGGAGGGGACTTTTTGGGGTAGGATGCAGGCATGAGCAAGGAAGAAACGAAGAATCAGCCCCAACCTGATGAGGAGAAGCCTCTGAATGAGGAAAATATGCCTGAGACGGCAGCGGAAACGCAGCCCGTGGAGGAGACTCCTGCGGATGAACTGACCAAGTGGCGTGATTTGGCGCTGCGCACGGCGGCAGAGTACGATAATTATCGCAAGCGTTGCGTGAAGGATCGCGAGGATTTCACCAAGTATGCCAACCGCAGTCTGTTGGAGGAACTGCTGCCGGTGATTGATAATTTTGAGATGGGTATGCAGATGGCCGGTCAGGACACGTCGTCCATGATTTACATCGGCATGAGCATGGTGCAGAAGCAGCTGGTGGATTTCCTGGAGGGACAGGGGGTGGAACCCATTCCCACGGAGGTCGGTCAGATGTTTGACCACAATATCCATGAGGCCATCATGAGTGAGCCGTCGGAGCAGCCGGAGGGCACGATCCTGCGCATCCTGCGCAAGGGCTACAATCTGCGCGGACGTCTGCTGCGCCCGGCCAATGTGGTGACGGCTGCGGCTCCGGAGACCGAGGAGAAGAAAGACTAAGCATTTCCCGCCATGTCCAAGGATTATTACGAGGTGCTGGGCGTAGACCGTGGTGCGGATGACGCCACCATCAAGAAGGCCTACCGAAAACTGGCCATGAAGTATCATCCGGACCGCAATCCGGATAACAAGGAGGCCGAGGAGAAGTTCAAGGAAATCGGTGAGGCCTATGAGGTGCTCAGCGATGCCGATAAGCGTGCCGCCTATGACCGCATGGGGCATGAAGCCTTCAAGAACGGCGGGATGAACGGTGCCGGCGGTGGTGGGTTCGGCGGTTTCACTGACCCCATGGATATCTTTGCCCAGATGTTCGGCGGCGGATTCGGAGGATTCGGCGGATTTGGCGGCGGTGGTCGTCAGCGCCAGGCCGACCCGAGGCGCCCCGGTGCCGACCTGCGCTATGATTTGGATATCACGCTGGAGGAAGCGGCTCACGGTTGCGACAAGACGCTGGAGATTGAGCGCATGGTGCCCTGCGACAAGTGCGGTGCCACGGGCTCGAAGGACGGAGCCTCCGGCTTCAAGCAGTGCCCCACCTGTCACGGTACGGGTGTAGTGACCCGCCAGAGCGGCTTCTTTGTGCAGCAGAGCACTTGCCCCAGCTGCCGTGGCGCGGGCCAGACCATCAGCAATCCTTGTTCCCATTGCCACGGCGAGGGTCGTGTGCACAAGGATGTCAAAATCACCCTCCACGTCCCTGCCGGCGTAGACACCGGCACCAAACTGCGCTCCGGCGGCAATGGTGATGCCGGGGTACATGGCGGTGAGACGGGTGACCTCTACGTCTTCATTGAGGTGAAACCGCATGATATCTTCACCCGCGAGGGCTCGGATCTGCTCTGCACCATGCCGGTGGCCTTCACGGAGGCCGTCTCCGGCGGAGTACTGACCGTGCCCACGCTGGATGGCCCCTCCAAGCTCAAGATGCCAGCCGGAACCCAGAGCGGTACCATCTTCCGTATTCGCAGCCAGGGCGTGCCTGCGCTCAAGGGGAGCGGACGCGGGGATTTGCTGGTGGAGGTTCAGGTGGAAACGCCCACCAAGCTCTCCTCCGCGCAGGAAAAGGCTCTGGCGGCATTTGCCGAGACCCTCAAGGATTCCAATCAGCCGGAAGTGAACGAGTTCCGCAAGCGTGCGGCTCGATTCATGAAGTAAGAAGCCGGAGCCATCCCTACCATGCACCGCTGCTATTTGCCCGCCGCTGATTTTTCCGCTCCCACCCTCACGCTGGAGGGAGAGGAGGCGCATCATGCGCTGCGGGTGATGCGGTTGCGTGCCGGGGATGAATGCGAGGTTTTTGACGGCGTGGGCAAGGCTGCGCGCGCCCGCATCCTCGCTGCCGGCGGTGGCTCGCTCACCCTGGGAGACCTTCGTTCGCTGCCGCCGCTTCCCCCCGTGGCGGGAATCACGCTGGCGCTGGCCATTCCCAAGGGCGGAAACATGGATTTGATTGTCCAGAAAGCTGTGGAGCTGGGCGTGCAGCGTATCATTCCGCTGGTGTCGGAACGTACCATTGTGCGTCTCAATGCTAAAGAGGCGGCGACCAAGGCTGCCAAGTGGCAGCGTACAGCGCTGGAGGCCTGCAAGCAATGCGGAGTCAATACGCTGCCTGTCGTGGAGATTCCGCAAAGCTATTCGAGCTTTCTGAAGCGGGAGGATATTCCGGCTCTGCGTCTGGTGTGCGCCATCCTGCCGGAGTCGCGCCCCATGCGCGAGGTGCTGGAGTCTGCGCGCTCCGCCGGTCAGGATAATGCCGTCCTGCTCATCGGGCCGGAGGGTGACTTCAGCCCTGCCGAATATTCGGCCGCCGTGGAAGCCGGATTTGCTCCCATATCGCTCGGCCCCATCATCCTTCGTGTCGAAACGGCCGTCTTCATGGCGCTATCGTCCGTCCGCTACGCGCTGGATAAGTAGTTTTTGCTTTACTTCCGGTAAAAATAAGTTAGCATGACGGGTATGGAAGACATGCCCGAACTGCCCGAAGATAATCAACCTGTCAGTCGTAGAGGAAGAAAACGCATTGTTATCATCATTGCAGCGGCGTTAGCTGTGTTGACGGCTGTTATTGCGGGTGCGGTGCTTATTTGCGCCCACTATGCGGAACAGGAGGATAAACAGGCACGGGAAGAACGCTCAAAAGCGCAGGCCAGAGAGCGCCTGAGTCAACGCGCTGCGGATAAGGCGCGACGGGCAGACGAAGAACAGCCGGAGGAGGGCGCTTCTGAGCCCATCTCTGAGCCGCCGTCAGAACCGAAGCCTGTCCCCGCGCCATCGCCGGAACCAAAAGAGGAGACGAGTCCGGCAGATGCTTCTCCCGCTTCTACGCCACAGACATCGGAATCGGAGGCACATGAGCCGGAACCTGCGGCTGAACCTACACCAGAACCGACATCTGAGCCTGCCACAGCTGATACGCCGAATCAGTCGGCTCCGGAGGCACAGCCGGAGAGCGCTCCGCAGCAAACAGAGGCGAACCAATCGGAGAAAAGAGAGGTGCAACCCATCGATGTCACCAATGTGGCTGCTTTTGACGCAGGCGTTCTCCGCGCTTTTGAGGAGGAACAGTATGAGCTGCTGGCCGAGTCGCTCATCCCCGGTATACGGGCCGCATCTCAGGATTTACTCAGCGGCAGCAAGCTGAATTATGCCGCCTATCGCCGTTCGGATTCGTTGATGTCGGCAGTGGAGCTGTGCGTACTCATCAAAACCGTGGGCGAAAAACAGCTCCGCGAGCTGACACAGGGGCGTGAAGCCGGGCAGGGGAAGCTCTTCATGAACTGGATGCTTCGCGACCGTGTGCGTCCTTTGCGCGCTTTCATCCGCAACTACATGGCACAGGAGGCCGACCCCGAGAATATGGCGTATGCCCTCCGCACATTCTTTGATATCTGGAAAGGAACACCGGAGCAGGAGAGAGGTCGTTATCTGAATCCGGCCATTGCCTGCTCGCTGCTCAGCCCGGAGGTGGCACACTCTCCCGGTCTGATTCGGGTGCGGACACCCCGCCTGAGCCCGGTGCAGTTGTTCCACTATTTCAGGGAACAGGACAGACACCGACGGCTGCTCACGGATATCAAAAAAATGAGCGTTGAGCGTCTGCTGATGGTGGTGGATGTGCGGCTTCCCATGTCGGAGTTCAACTGGGTGACAAAAAATCTGAAATATGACCGCGCCTCGTGGGCGCACAATGCCTACAACTCTGTGACCTACCTCATGGAGCGAGCTACCAGAGATACGGACCCCTACACGACTTATTCCTTTGAAGAAATTCTGGAGGAGGGAGGCGTGTGCCGGGATCAGGCCTATTTTGCCGCCTACTCTGCCAAGGTGATGGGTATTCCCGCCGTTATCGCCGTGGGGGATGGTGACCGCGGACCGCATGCCTGGGTGGTGACACAGGTGTCAGATACGGAATGGAAGCAGGTGAACTCCTACGGCTACACCACCGGGGTGTTTGAAAATCCCTGCTCCGGGCGTGAGCATCACGAATCCATGCTGCTCACCCGGACGAAACGTGATAACCCGGAAAAATTCAATACTCTGGCGGATGGCCTGGTCTTTTCCCGCTTCATGGTCAGCATCGGCGCGCATGCAGAAGCACGCGGTGCCGCGCGGTATGTGGTGGGTGCATTCCCCGATAATACCGCTGCGTGGGATAATCTGGTGGAGGTGATGGAAGCTGAAAACGGCCCGAACGTGAAGCCGGAGGAATGGCAGCAGGTTCACCGCCGCATCCTCCGCCAAACGCGTAAAAATACGGAATTGAATGATTTGGCTGCTTACGTGGAGGATGAGTACCTGATGGATGAGGGGAACGCCGCCGCACGGAAAGCAGCCATGGAGCGCAACATCCGCAATATGCGGCGCAATGTGGGGGATGCCCGCAGTGATCTGGTGGTAGAAGCCATCAATCGTCAGGCCGTTCTCCTGACGGAAAAGAGGGACGTGCGCGGGCTCCTGCGACTCTATAAGAAAGAACTGAAGGGATTCACCTCTCGCGGCGATGTATTTCAGGAGCTTCTGGCTCAGTGCATCATGCATTACAGCGAGGCCGAAGCTTCCGAACGGGAGTGGGCAAGTCTGGCCAAGGAAGTGGAAAAGCTTTTCGAACGCCATATCCGCAGCGGCGGCGCAGACTATTTCAAGCTCTCCAAAGAGGTGGAAATCCAGAAGCAGCTCGTAGAGCTCTACGAAAACGCCGGCAATGTCAAAAAGGCCAATCGTATCTATCAGGATGCCACCCGTCGCTTGGAAAGTGCTGAGGGTGAGGATGAATAATTCTTTTGCCTTTCCCCGGACACGTTCAGCTGCATAACTTTCGTATGCCCGGATTCGTTAAGAAGGGCAGCATCCGATGCTCCGGAGCTTATCAGGAAAGCTCTCCATGACCTCATGCCGGATTCCGGAGTCCTGCACATAGACGAAACGCCCATCCGCAGTCTCCAATCGGACAGGACAAATGGCTGCATGTGGGCCATGAGCAGTGCTGATACCGGCTCCTCCCTCTACTACCGGCAGAACAGCTGCATCACGACACGCTCGACCACCTATTGCTCCATGGGATGCAGAGGGACTGCCGGGTGTGTGAAGAGATCATCCTGAGCAATGGATGCGGAGAAGATGAAAGTCGGATGACAAAGTCCCGTCCTTTCGTAGAAGAAATTTTCTGTGAACTCACCGAACGCAGCCTCAATACACAAAACCCTCTATGTAACAAGTTGAAGGCGGAGATAGAATATTCCCTGAAGAGACGGGAGTTGCCGGTCGGAGAATCCCTGTATACCCATTGATCATCATCAGGTGGAATGAGTCATCTGCCCGGTAACGGTAGGCCACAAGGATAGACTTTTATCGCTTCTCCGAATGCCGCGCAGAGAGCTGCTGAAGGGTATCTGTCCCGGCTGCCTGGTATGCTCAAGCTCTCCATAGAGAAGATGGGAGGCAAGGAAGTCATCCTGTGAGCAGAGGGCTCTCGCGCATGTAAGCACTCCTCTGGCTACAAGCCTGCCACCAACAACGGTTCCCACAAGTGGTATATGCTCGATTGTCCATACGAAGCCGAATACTACCGTGAGCATGATTTCCCCATCAGACTTTTATTCTGAGGATATAGCAAAAAGCCGCTGCTCCTCATCAGAACAGCGGCCTTGTTTTCAATTCAATGAAAAAGACAATTTATTTGCGGCGACGGCGTGCTGCCAAGCCGGCGAGAGCCAGCAGAGAAAGCGTGGCCGTGGTGGGCTCGGGGACAGGAACTGTAACAAGATTTGCCTTTACATACTGAACATATACGCCACCATTATCATTGCTAAGAATGTACTTACCAAAATCAGTCTCACTAGCAGTAAGGCTCGTAGTACTTACAAGCGCTTCACCATCTGCTGCGCTTGTGATAGAGCCTCCGGCCAGCGTCAGACTCTGATATAAAGCTGTACTAAAGTCATTTCCATTATCTCCTGCAATAAGATAGCGCTTCTCAAGCGTATATGAATAAGAAGAGCCTTCCACGATAGAGCCGGTATCCAGAATTGCGCCAAGAGTAAATGTACGGTTGTTTCCTTCTATGCCATTTCGGGAACCATCGGCAAACTGAACAACACCACTCGCTCCAAAATTTAAAGTTACATTGCCTGTGGCAGGAGCAAACATATTGTTTATGGTTAGTGTGCCATAAATTTCATTTACGCCCTTAAGGAAGGAAGCGTGAGTTGTTACGCTACTTGTTGCATCAATGTAGAACTGTCCGTCAAATCTTGGATTATTGGTCAAGGCTTCAGTATTGGTGCCTTTCGTTCCTAACGTAAGCGTAGAACCATTCGTAACTTCCCAAATAGTGCTATCGTTATATTTGACGCCACCAGCAACACCGTCCCATGTTACGCTGGAGCCATCGTTAATGATAATAGTATCACCATTAGTCGGTACCGTGTTGGTACTCCAGTTATCAGCAGTTTCCCACTTGGAGTCAGCTCCTTCGCCGGTCCATGTAACTTCACCAGCGGTAGCTACGCCAGCCAGAGCCATAAGGGCTACAATTGTCTTTTTCATGTTTGTATGCTTTGATTTTTATGAGTTTTGTGCAGCTCGTGCAGGGGTACCCTTTCCCACGCGCGTCGGGAGGCTGAGAGACCTGCTCCTGAGCAGCTGAGAGAAATATACAGCATTCACAATGCTGACCTTGTGGATAATTTGCCGGAT
>CAYYKC010000104.1:0-7784 GCA_964471605.1 uncultured Akkermansia sp.
AGAAAGCACAAGACCTCACGTTTCTACTACCAGCAGATTTGAAACAGACCCAAACTCTGTAACATAACACATTCAGAGGTTGAAAGAGGGAATCAACTGTGATAGAATACGCGCGTTGTATGAACTTGGACGATCTGAGACAGGAAATTGACCGCATTGATGCCGGGCTGATAGAGCTGCTGAAGCAGCGAGCCCGCTGCGTGCATGAGGTGGGAGTCATCAAGAAATCCACCAACGCCCCCACCTTTGTACCGGAGAGAGAGAGCCAACTCATCGCCAAGCTGCTGCAGCTCAACAACGGCGCCCTGCCGGAAAAGAGCCTGCTGAGCATCTGGCGACAGATTGTAAGCTGCTCTTTCTTCCTGGAGGGCAACATGCGTATCGGCTATCTGGGACCGGAGGGGACGTGGAGCCACCTCGCGGCACTCAATCGATTCGGAGAGAGCGTAGAGCTGGTGCCGTTCACCACCTTTGCCAAGGTATTTGATGCGGTGGAACGCGGCGAGGTGAACTACGGGGTCATTCCCATCGAAAACAGCACGGACGGCTCCGTTTCCCAGGCTATGGACAACTTTGCCAAGGCTGATACCTCCCTGCGTATCTGTGCCCAGATGCACCAGCATGTGCAGAACTGCCTCATGGCCAACTGTGCGCCGGAGGACATCCGCGTCATCTATTCCCATCCGCAGGTGCTGGGGCAATGCCGACTCTGGCTCATGCAGCATTATCCGAATGCAGAACAGATTGCCATGCCCTCCTCCGCAGCCGCCGCCAGACAGGCGCTGGAGGAAGCCGCTAACGGGGCAGCCGCCATGGGTACTCCCATGGCCGCTGAGAAATACGGGCTGAAGCTGCTGGCAAAGAATGTGCAGGACAAGGCGAGCAACTCCACGCGTTTCGCCGTCATCGGAAAGCAGAAAACCAAACCCACCGGCAAGGATCGCACCACCATCTGCTTCAGCGTACCTGCCCATGTGGCGGGCAGTCTGGTGGATGTGCTGCTGCATTTCAAGAATCACGGGCTGAACATATACTGCATCGATTCCCGACCCACCCGCGACACGGCATGGGAGTACTTGTTCTATGTCGATGTGCAGGGGCATGAGGATGCCGAGCCGCTTCGCTCCTGCCTGGAGGAGCTGCGCGAGCAATGCCCCATGGTAAAGGTGCTGGGTTCCTACCCGGACGAAGCCTGATTTTTCACACTGCCGCCTATGTCCTTTACCGCCGACCACGCCTGCAAACTTCTGCTGCATGCCCGCCACAGCGGACGCATGCCCCATGCTCTGCTCATCACCGGCACCCGCGAGGCCGGGACACACGACCTCGTGCTGGCGCTGGCCAAGGAATTCAACGGTGCTGTGGCCGACCAGCCGGAGAACCTGAGGCATCCCATGTGCCGCATCCTGCGCCCCGGCTCCAAGAGCCGACGCATCCTCATCGAGGACGTCCGCGCCGTGGAGCCCTTCCTCGCACTGCGGGCAGAGGCGCACGAGACCAAGCTCGTGGTCATCCTGGAGGCTGACCGCATGATGGATGAGCCGGCAAATGCCTTTCTCAAGACGCTGGAAGAACCGCCGCCGCAGACACTCATCATCCTGGTGACAGAACAGCCCGGCCGACTCCTGCCGACCATACTTTCCCGCTGCGTGCGGTTGGATTTGCGCAGTGCCACCCCCGGGCTGCACCTCAGCCGTGTGCAGGAGCTCTTTCTGCCGGCTGTCAGTCAGGCTCTCGCCCTCCTCGGCTCCGACGTAGCCGCGCTGGCGCTCCGCGCGGATTTTCAAACACTGCTGACCAACCGCCGAGAAAGCATCACCAAGAAGCTCACCGCCGCCATCAAGGCAGAATCAAAAGCCATAGCGGAAGGCACGGACATACGCGACTGGGAAGCACGGCAGAAAGATGCCACCGCCGCGCTCATAGAAACAGAATATCTGGCCGAACGGGAGCAGATGCTGGAGCTGCTTACCCTCTGTCTGGGACAGGCGGTGCTGCTGGCCTCGCACGCGCCGGATGTCCGCCCCGTTTCCCCGGTGTTGCAGGAAGTGGCACAGAAACACAGCGTAGAAAGCCTCCTGCGCCGCATGCGAGCCGTGGATGACCTGCGCACCGACCTCAACTTTAACGTAGCCGAAGCACTGGCGCTGGATTCCCGCCTGCTTGACATCATCGGTAATAATTCCCTCTTATGAACAGTATGACCGGATTCGGGGCTGCCACCGCCCCCATTGCCTCCGCTTCCATTCGGGTGGAAATCGGCGGCGTAAACCGCAAACAGACAGAAGTGGCCGTCACTCTCCCCCGCGCCTGGACTGCGCTGGAAACCACCGTCCGAGAAATGGTTGCGGGAGCTGTATCGCGTGGGCGCGTCAACATCAGCATCAGCCTGCAACAGACGGACGGCGGCGCTGCCCCCATCACCATCAACCGCGAGCGTCTCGCCGCCCTGACGGCACAGCTGAGCGAACTGGAAAACGCCCTCGGCAAGCCCGTGGACACCTCGTTGGATGCCCTCCTGCGGCTGGGAGTCCTCGCAGAAGAGACGGAAAGCGATTTACCCCTCGAAACCGTGGAAGCAGCCGTTATTCCCGCCGTGCAGGAAGCGCTGCAAGCCTTCCTTACGCTGCGGGCGCAGGAAGGTGCCAACATGAAACAGGATTTGCTCACCCGCATCAACACGCTGCGCGGATACCGCGTGGCGCTCATGGAGCGAGCCTCCGGCGTAGCGCTGCGGCATAGGGAAGCGCTTCTCAAGCGACTGGAAGAAAGCGGGCTGCCCATCCCGGCGGATGATGAGCGCATCATCAAGGAGATTGCCCTCTTTGCCGACCGCTGCGATGTGACAGAGGAAATGACCCGACTGGAATCCCACCTCAACCAGTTCGAGCGCATTTGCGACAAACAGGAAGCCGTGGGACGCACGCTGGACTTCCTCTGCCAGGAAATCTTCCGCGAGCTCAATACCACAGGCTCCAAGGCCAATGATGCAGAGCTGGCCCAAATGGTCGTTTCCGCCAAGACCGAGCTGGAAAAAATCCGCGAACAAGTACAAAACATCGAATAAAATGAACTACGGAACACTTCTCATCGTTTCCGGGCCCTCCGGTTCCGGCAAGACAACTCTCTGCCGCCGCGCAGAAGCCGCCGGGCTCACCGGCTACTCCATCTCCTGCACCACCCGTGCACCCCGCCCCGGTGAGCAGGACGGCGTGGATTACCACTTCCTTACCCCGGAGGTATTCGCCGAAAAGGTACAGAACGGTGAGTTTCTGGAGTATGCCACCGTGCATGGCAACTCCTACGGCACGCTGAAGGCAGACATCATCGAGCTGCTGCGGGCCGGTAAGAACGTGGTCATGGATATCGATGTGCAGGGAGCCGCCTCCATCCGCGCCTGCGAGGAGGCCATCATCCGCCGCTGCTATGCAGACGTGTATATCCACGTCCCCGCTGCGGAGCTGGAAGCCAGACTGCGCGGGCGACAGACGGATTCAGAGGAGGTCATTGCCCTGCGCCTGCGCAACGCCGCCGCGGAAGATGCACGACAGGGAGAATACCAGTTCGCCCTCGTCTCTGCCGACCGCGAGAGCGACTACACCCGCTTCACCGCCCTGCTCTCCGCCCTCTCCATGCGCACCGCGCTGAGCTGAGTCCCCTCGCACACCGCCGTACGTGCCATATAGGGCATACGGCGGTTTCTCGGCGCGTGATTGGTTTCGGGTCTAAGGTTCCTGCCGCAACTCTTTTATCGATCTTCGGAGGAACTCCCCCGCGCCGTCCGCTGCTACCACATCGCACGGACTTTCTCCACAGTACACATATCGCATCGGATGTACTGAAATAATCCGCATCAGGGAAACCTGATGCGGATTTTTAAGGATTATTGTTTACCCTCTCTTACTTACGGCGGCGACGAGCAGTCAGAGCAGCAAGAGCCAGGAGGCTCAGAGTGGCGGAAGTGGGCTCGGGGATGTTGGACAGACTGATGGTCAGACCGGAAGCCGTCTGGCTGTAGGTCTTGATTGCATAATCCCATGCCAGCAGGTCAGCCACGGTCAGACTGTCGCTCAGTGTAGCAACTTCGGAAGGAGCGAACTGCAGAGCAAAGGACGACTCATCATAGATACCGGAGGTGAGCCCCTCAATGGTGAAGCCCTCCAGATAGATGATGACATTGGTCATGTCTGCCTCACCAACGTTGCCCCAATCCACAGTATTGCTCACGCTCAGTGTGATTCCTGCACCATCCTTGCCCAGGGTCATGCCCTTGAATACATCACTGCTGAACTTGACCACATTGACCGTATGGTTGTACATATCCACCACCTCATCGAAGTAGAACATAGCCTCATCTTCCGTGGAGAGGAAATCAACATCCTCTCCGTAGAGATACAGATTCTCCGCCGTAATACCGTCCAATTCCACCGTGCCGGGTGATATGGAAGTAATGGCAGCGTTTCGGATGTGACCATTGCTGAGCGAGGAATCAGTAATGGTCATTCCTTTGCTCAGTTCTGCCTCTCCTGCCCCGCTGGCATCTATCTGTACCGAACCGATGGTACTTGTTTTTGCCAGTTTGACCTCGGCATTGTCACCCACTGTCAGGGAGGTCACATTCACCGTATTGTTAAACGTGGTTCCGGCATCAGTTTCCACCGTCAGGTTCAAGGCACCGCCCCCAGCGTTGCTGACCTTACCGTTCACCGTCACCTCCTCGGTGTTGGAGATGGAGGCATTCATCGTGCCGCCCGTTGTCACTACATCGGCATTGATTTCCGTGGCATTATCCGTGAAGTTGACCGTCTGAGTTCCGGCAGACACCTTGAGCTCTGCGCCATCTTTCCAGCCGGAAAGATCGCCTTTGAAGTTGTAGGTCATACCCGTCGAGGCGCTCACCACGAAATCACCGGTACCACTGATATCGCCCTCGTAATTCTGAACCTGACCGGAGAAGCCGTTTGATATCTCATAGGCATTCATCGTGTCCGTATTGGTCAGAATCAGATCCTGGACAACATCCATCTTCATGTAGCCATCATTGGCGTACAGATAGCCATTGAAGCCCTTAAAATGAACCGTGGACTGCTCATTACCGTAATCGTCAAAGTCAAAGCCGTTCTTGGTGGTTCCGCTGTCATATTTGTCAAGAGCCACAAGGTTATTCACCTCTACCGTGCCCTGCCAGATGCGGTTGCCATCGGTATCTGACGCTTCACTGACGCGACCCACATTATCCAGCAGACTGTTACCAGCTGTGAGGATGTATGTACCGGTGCCCATGAGGGTCATTGAGGGGGTGGTAGTGCCACCTGCCTTTTGACTGGCAACATATTGGGATTGCAACAAATATTGGTCCTCCAACAGATTCAGATTAACGTGCAGCGAGCCCACGTGACGAGTATACATACTTATACTCCCCCTGAAATCAAATGAGTCAATATTGACTATAGAATCAAAGTTCAGACTCGCATAATCAGGGTTACCATTAAGAACCTCATTTCGACTGCCGAGGTCACCGTTGGTAAGCTGCAAATGCGGTTCTCTGTCGCCTGCAAAAAATGTACCTTCACTTGTCAGATGCTCAATATCTACCGTCACATCGTCCAAAAAACGCATTACAATCGTTGCTCCGGAAACAAGATCAGGATCAGGATAATCTGTTCCAAACCAGTAAAGGTTGAGCTTGGTATCTCCGCCGAACACATAATGTCCGGCACTGCCGATGTTAAAGTTAAAGTTCGTTGTAGCACTACCTATACCGGTAACATTGTTGAAATGCCCGATGGTATCGTTTGCTCGAGAGAGGGCACCATTAACCTCAAAGCGTACATTGTTGCCGACATTGATGGAACTGAAGGAGGAAATATCGGCTCCTTCGGACAAACACAGTTTAACACTCTTGGTTCCGGTCGGCACATTACTACCATTTATGAGTTTGGGGTCTGTATAAAGAGCGCCGGTGAATTGAGTTTTACCGGAAATATATGCCTCAAAATTCTTTTTTATACCTTGCTCATCGCTCTCATCTTCCGTACCCGGAGCACGAAGAATGATGGTACCATCGCCCTGCGCCTGCGTAAGAATCTGCCCGGCAGTCATGGTATTACTGTCGGAGAGAATACCCAATATGCCCTCCTTACCCACATAGAAACCGAGAGCATTGTTAGCATCATCATTAGCAATGGGGCCGGGATAGGTGTGTACACCCACATAGACGACATCACCTGATTTGATTTTTCTATCAACAAGAATGGGATTTCCTTGTTCGCTGTATTCGCCGGTAAATTGTCCATCCACAGAGTAGGCGTAACCAGCCTCGTCATCTCCGCCGGCAGGAGATACTATGTAATAAATAGAATCCGCAACGGAAAGAGTCCCGGTAGCAGTATCCTGAACGGAAGCTTCTTTGCCGTTGATAGTGGCACTCTCTCCCAGAAGGAGTACCATTGGCCGGTCACATAGCCGCTCACAAGGGCCGCGCCTAGACCGTTGGAGGTACGGGAAGCGGCATCTGTGGTATCGTAAGAGACAGTCACGGCACTGTTACCGATGATGGAGATGGACGTATCGCCGTTGATTGTCAGCTCAGAGCCTTCGCCGACGCTGATTTGATCGAATCCGGTAACATTCATCAGCGAAAGTGTGGAATTTTCCACGGAAAGAACAGAAGTACCCGCCACGTTGTCGCCGCCGCTGACGGTGCCGGCATAGGAACCAGAGGCAATACCGGAGAAGGTGACAGAAGAATCACCGCTAATGGTGCCACCGAGGCCGCCAGCGCTGATGATGTTATCTGCCGTATGGGTGGAAAAGGGCTCCAGAGAAGTGATGGTGACGGAGGTATCTCCCGTAATGGAGCCGGTGTAACCGCCGGCGTAGACATTTCCCTTCATCACACCGCCGTTAACCGTGATGTCCACAGCGCCGACATAATCGTCATCCCCGGTGTGTACCCCGCCGACAATATCGTAATTGAACGTGCCAGCATTGATGGTCGCGCTGAACGTGCCACCGATACTGCTGTTGTAGGCACCCGCGATGGATGTCGACTTGCTATTGGTAAAAGAGCCGTAGGTGGCATTCTCTGCATCAAACACCAACGCTACCTCCCCGCTGACAGAACCGGTATTCACGGCACCGAATACGGTGTTAGCCCCGGTGAAATTGTCTGTAAAGCTCATGGAGACATTACCTGTCAGCACCAGTTCGTCATCGTCCGTACCGTAATTGGTATTATTACCGAAAGCAGCGGCCCATTTGGTGCCGGTGGAGCCGTCATTGACCGTCACAGCATAATCTTTCTCAACGGTCTCACTAACGGCAAACACATAGGTACCCTTGGCAGAAACGGTGCTCCCTGCCACCCCCGTGGTCGCCAGCGTGACAGCATTCAGTTCGGTGTAAGCATCCGTCCCATTCCAGCTCATTGTCTGATTTCCAGAGGACAAGGAGGAATCCGAACCGATAAGTATATCACAGGACGTAAATTCATACATTTTTGCTGAGGCGGTTCCGGCGAGAGCCAAGAGGAGGAAGAGAGTCTTTTTCATAAACAGTAGAGAAATTTAAAAGAAGAATTAGCCCGAACGGGTACTTTGACACTACCAGATTTCGCAATGGTTGTCGAGAAAAGAATTGCTATTTTCAGGGCAGACGCATTAGAAAGTTCGTGTCATGCTCTCACGCCGAAAATACACGGTTTGAATTTAGCCTTATATAGTTAACGCAGGCGGCGCAATTTTTTTGCTGTAAAATCTCTGTCATCGGGGCAAAACACGCTT
>CAYYKC010000105.1:0-7727 GCA_964471605.1 uncultured Akkermansia sp.
CCGCCCCGAAAACCACCCCGCAAGGCATTGAAATGAAACCATGTTATAAAAAAACGAAAAAAAATCCGGTTTTTATTCCGGGCGGCGTGAACGGAGTTTTTTGGGCAGAAAAAACGCTGCCCACCCGGTTAAGAAAGGTGAGCAGCGGTATTATCAGGCTCTTTCGAGCGGATTAGAAGTTAATGCGATAACCAACTGTACCGTTGACGCCGGTGTAGCCGGTGGAGAACTCGGCCGAGACATCTGCGAAGATGGACGAATGCTCAGCACCCAGCGGCACCACGATACCGGCGCCCAATTCGAGTCCCACGCTTCCCATCTCGGCACTTTCGACGGTACCGGTTCCCATGGAAGCTGCGGCGAAACCAACCTCGGTCTCAGCATTGCGGTCACCAGCGCGGAACTTGGCAAGAGCGCGACACTCGAAGATAGAGGAGCGGTTGTACAGATTCTCACCGATGGTGGCCTGGATGCGAGCACCGGCACCCACCGTGAAGGTGGTCATGTCGATATCGCCGACATCAAGTGCTGCGTCGCTGCCTTCTTCCGTATAGCCGCTAAGCGATGTCTGGGTGAGGGCGAAGTTCATCACGGGCTGGATGCAGGCTGTGCCTGTCTCGTTCAAGGCGCGCACATAGCCCACCTCGTACATCAGGCCGAAGCCCATGCCGTCCGTTTCTCCCTTGGTGCGATAGCTGCCATACTGATGCGAGACCGTGCGCTCCAGAGACACATCTGCACGACCCACACTAGCCACAAAGGTGTGAACCCATGCGCGATAGCCATAGCGGGCGAAAGCGGTGACATACTGGGTATCGAAATCGCCCTCTGCATCATCCGGCGCGTTAGCGGTGTAGTCACCATACATGGCCGACACGGCGATACCGGCGGTAAGACGAGAGGTAAAGTCCACATCGAAGCCGACCGTACCGCCCCAGCTGCTCAGCTCATAGCCGGAGGAAGTGCCATCCTCATCCAGATTGCGATTACCGCCCTCCGCGTTAATCCAGGCATTGAAGTAGGGCATGTCCTCATTCACGGCGCACTGGTCAACGCCCATGGTGGTGGTGCGGTTGCGAATTGCCTGCATCTGGCGGCTGATATCATCGGCGAAAGCAACGCCCATGGCCGGGATAGAAGCACCGGCAACGGCAGCAAAGAGGTCATCCAGACCTTCCTTGCTATTATTCACCATCAGCTGCTGATTGATGGCTTCCATCGTGAGAGCGAGGTCACCATTCGGATAATTCTCCAGAATGGTTGCATCCTTGTACAGCTCATCGAGCATGATAGCACCCGTGATACCGTTGGGCGTTTCCGCAACGGCATCCTCAAAGAGGTTCGGGTTAATCAAATCAGCCTTCAGGACGACACCATCGCTCACGGCATAGGCAGTATAATCATAGCGATCATTGCTTGCATGAAGCGTAGTAGCACCATCCGAATCAAATACCACATCTGCCTCGAGGCCACCCTCATCGCACTTGAGCAGGTAATATTCCTGACCGTCACTCAGAATCTTGGTGGCAATCATGGAGGTATCCACATTCATCTGTAACTCAGGAGTACCGGCAGACGTGTAAACATTCTGTTCCACATCAATCATGGCATAGTTGCTCTTGAGGATGAGATTGTTGTAGGTGATGGAACCAGTCGTAAGGGCACCCGTCACCGTCACAGAATTGCTGACCGCCAAGTCATCCTGCACCATGACACTTCCGGTGGAAGCAAGCGTGCTCTTCAGTTCCAGCGAGGAAGTCGTCAGATTACCAATCTTAGAATCAGCACCCAGAACAAGCTTGTTCTTCGTGGTCAAATCACCGGTGCCCTGCAGGGCTTTCAGCGTTGTTGTAGTAGCCGCGCCGTTCGGGTTGATGGTCAATTCACCACCCTTAGCAACACCGACAATACCACCATCAATGGAACCAATACTGCTGAGGCCGTCCGTGGTGAGCGCGAAGTCGGAATTATTCTTCACAGCACCTTCAACCTGCAGCTCAGAGAACGAGGAATCACCACCCACCGTCAGGTCACCGCCATTCACGATGAGAGTACCGCCATTCTTCGTTCCGTTAGTCATGGACATATTGCCGTTTACCACGAGAGTACCCTGACTCTGCAGCTGATTAATGGCGATATCATTGTTGACCTCAAGGGAACAGGCTTCATCCTGAAGGGCAATCAGCGTTGTATCCGCACTGGTATTCAGCTTCACAAACTCAGTGAACGTAGCCTTGGCACCCTCCGAGAGGATGATGCTGCCATAAGGAGTAATGACGGCCTCCTTACCCTCACCGGTGAATGTGTACTCACCATTGATGATAGAGATATTGTAGGGCAACACCTCCTGGTTGACGGTGATGGTGGCCGTGTTGTTGGAGAATACCACGTTGTCCGAGCCCGGCTCATTGTTAAACATCGTGTTGGGCTCACCTTCATCAGTCTTGGCCCAGGCGTTCTCAGACATCCAATAGCCACTTGTACCACCCTTATATTCCCAGAAGATATCGCGACGCGGTGCACGGGTCAACACGAGCGTATCACCATCGAGCAGGAGGTAGCTATTGGTGAGGTCAACATTGCTGTCGATGTACTGCGAAGCACGTACACCATACCCTACATCCAGAGTACGCATATCCAAGCCAACAATATCAGCCTTGGTAAGCCCGGAGAAGAGTTCCACCACATAGGATTCAGCCCCGGTGGGCAGAGCACTCAGCGTGAGCATCACCTTCTCGGAATCATCCCAGATGAGGCGCTCGATGGCAGTGGGAGTCAAGCCGGTACCAATCATCACGGTAGAACCACCCTCCACAACGAGGTCGCCGTTAATGCCGCAGTTACCGGCCGTCAAATCAAGAGTTGCCCCCTTGCAAAGGTTCAACTGCTCAATCTTGGTACCGTCAGCAGTATTACCGCTGTTCTTGGCAAGCTTCAGCGTACCTTCAGCAACGGTAAGCATGTCAAGCTTGTTCTGCACACCCAGCTCCAGAGTACCGGCGCCGCGCTTGGTCAGGTAATCTCCCAGAAGAGTGGCATTGTGAGGCAGCACCACATGACCGCGTTCCTCCGTTACTTTCACTACATCGAAGAATATGAAGTTAGTAGCGGCAATATTGTCGTACTTACCTGCGCTGGTGAATTCGAGCGTTGTGTCACCGTGCACGGCAGACGAACCGCTACCCATGTAGCCACCGCATACCGTCACATTCTTACCGAACTCCACCTCATTAGAAAGCTTCACCGTGGTGCTCTCCGTGTAAAGCTCCACGTCGGAGTACTGGCAGCCGGCAGCGTAGATATTCTCATTGAACGTACCACTCTTCAAATCAATCGTGATATTACCCTGACGAACGCCGGCCGGATCCACACTCTGCGCACGCAGGATGTGAGAACCACCCAAAATGATACCATTGACCGTTGTATCAGCAAAGGTCAGGCTAATATCCCCGATGGTCGCAGTTGTGGTAACAGAGTGAGGATTGGAGCTGCTGTAGGGGCCGGTGACATCAGTCCCGTGTAAATACTCATCGATGTAGTAACCACCTACTACAGCGTAATCATAGGCATTGGATGTACCGCTCAAATCGGCATCACCCATGGTGCAGCCATCCACATTGATAACAACACCGCCGGTATACATGGTAACTGCATCCCAACCATCGTAATAGGAGGCACCAAGAACCATGTTACGATAAGAACCGCCCGTCAGGTTTATATGAGTCGTTCCGGTAATGGTCAGAGTGTCCGGCTCTGTGCCCTGCTTGGGATGCACAGGAACCTGCCCCGGATTATCCGGAAGAGCATCATGAACAAAGTCCTCGTAGTAGTGCCCTCCGACAACCACCCCCTTGTAAACACCGCTATCTATATCGATGTAGGTATCACCTTCAATAGTGCTTACATTAAGTCGTTCAAATTCATTTGTTGACAATATCTCCTCACTATTGTCCCACAGCTTATCGCGAGAAGTAGCATGGCCGGCAACTATATTCGCATTAAAAATACCATTTTCTGCGTTAGTTACCTTAATATGGGTGTTGCCCGCCAACGTAAAGTTGCTGATGGTCGTATACATCGGGCCATGACTATAATCCAGAACCATGTAACCACCTGTAACGAAAGGATTATCCGTATTATACCCCTGACCGCCAATATAGGTCAGAGTTCCGAGGTTTCGGAATTCCACATATGTGTCACCCGTCATCACATAACTTCCTGCGGCTACGACCATATCGGCACCGACAATATAGTTGGAGAATAACCGGGAACCATCAGCCTCACAAGTATTCTGTATCAAAATGCGGTTATTACCGTTTCGGGTCACCGTTTGTTCGTCATCGATGTTACCGAAATTACCACCAACAATGGACTTAGCCATGCGATTGGAAGTTGTATCGCTGAGCAAATCAATAACAATATTACCATCTCCAATCCACTGCGAATCCCTGCCCGCGAACAAGCCACCGGCAATGGTATTCATCCCAATGGACAAGCCCATCCCCATCTCCGTATCACCAATAGTGAAGTCCGTCATGGGGGTCGCGATATTGCTCTTCAGTGCCTTGTAAACGTAAATGGTGCTGTCGCCCTCATGGCTGACAGAGTTGTAACCGCTACCGAATACGGAACCTGTCAGACCGGGAGTGTTGATGGAGACGTACCCATCACCCTTCCACTGAGGATCATAGGCATTCAGGAAGTTACCGGCAACCACGGAGCCGATGGTATCCACCTGCTCGTCCACATAGATGTGGGTATCACCTACCAGACTCCAACCGGCAACAGCTACCGTGCCACCGCACATACTACCGCCTGCTACGACGGCAAAATTGCCATCCGAGACCTTCAGCCAGATATCACGCTCAATCGTGGCACCCTCCGGATCCACGCTGTCATAAGCGCCACCGAACACATTCACGGCAGTCTGCTTCACCTCGCCGGTAACAGGGTCCGTCGACCCATTACCGGGAGCGCCCACGGCATTGCTACCGACGAGCTCAGAGGCAATGAAGAAACCGTCATCGTCATACGAACTTCCATACAGGCCGGTGTCATCAATCGACGTATACACCCACGAACGGACGAGCTCAGGGGCAGAGGAAACCTCCTCTTTACCCCAGTTGATATCCCAAGTAGTGGAAGCAGTCTGACCATTGAGGGTCTTCAGGTAGTAATAACCGTCATCACCCGTATAAATAACATAATCAACACCCTTCTTACCGAGGGTGGATGCAAACAAGTGCTCCACACGGGAACCGGCCTGACCGGCGTGCACTTCAGACCCGATACCCAGGTTGATACCCTTGGACAAATCAGCAGCGGTCACATCAAACACATCGGCAAACATGTAACCGAGCTTCTTCTGCTCAGCATTGCGACCATAGCCGAGCTTCACCACGTTGGAAGCACCGGAATAGTACTTGAGAACAACGCCGTTCTCAGGCGAAATCATATCGAAGTTTCCGCCGTTAAAGGAATCAGCCGTACCACCGTAGTTCATGGTAAGACACCTGTTCACCGTCACCAGGTGGGATCTGTCTTCACCGTACTCCGGCAGAACCAGCTTAGCCGCACCGGTCTTCTCAAGGGAATCTACGGCAACATCCCCCACAATCGTCAATGTGGTATCAACTCCACCGGTAATGTAAACATCACCGGCCTGAAGGCTGCCGTTCACAAGAGTTGTACCTCCGGCGATGATAACATCGCGCTCTGCTTTCAGCGTGGTACTTTCGCTGCCCACGGTCAGCGTTCCGCCGGTAACCCGGAGCTCATCGGCTACGAAGAAAGTTACCGTGCGGGCGTCTGTACGGAATTCACTCTCCCCGGAAACAGAGAGCGTCTGCAACGAGACATTCTGTTCGGCAATCATGCGTCCGGCACTCACCTCCACCCCTTCAGCGGTCAAAACACCGCGCACGTGCAGTGTACCGCCACTCACCGCCACGACATCCTGAGCCGTCAGCGAACCGACAAAGGTTACACTACCCTCACCCGTCTTATCAAAACCGAAAGCAGTAGTTGCAATATCAATGGATGCAGCATAGCCTGCATCCTGATGAGCACCATACATGTGGAACTGATGATCCGCATTCATGGCATCCAGGGAAGTGATAGTACCCTGGAAATTCACAATCTTATCTATAATGGTGGTCGTGTACTGCGTGCCGTTACCGATGGTAAGCGTTGCGCTGTCAGGTGCATCTCCTTCCTCCCATGTCTCGCCGTTCAACGACGACAACACAGCAAAGCGGTGTCCGCCGGAGCGGTCAGCTTTCACCGTACCCGCCTCCTGAACATACAGAGCCTTATATGTATTCACCGTGAGGTCGTCCCAGCCATCCGACTCGAAAAATCCCATCTCAAAGGACATGAGAGTACCATTATTGAGTGTGACAGCCGTGGTATTCACCATGCTACGCCCCATGTGACTGTCAATAAAGGTTGCATCCTTGTTAACAACGATATTGGAGAAAGAAAGCTTATCCTTTGCGCTACCTGCGTCGGCATCATTCTCTGCACCCCAACGGACAAAGCCCTCATCAATCACCAAATCACCGTAGTGATAACCATGATTAGCCTTGAATGTCAGCGTACCCGGACCGGTCTTGTTGATAGTCCCGAAGCCCGATACAAGACCGGTGAAAATGGTAGAGTTATCACCCACACCAATGGTCGTATCACCGATGGAAACAATGGGAAGCGTGTAGGTCGCAGACTTCGTCAGCATGGCGCCGTTACCCTCAGAACCATGCAATACGAGTTTGGTATAGGACGTCTCTCTCTCACCCATTTCGTAGGTGGTGTCATTAATATCAAACAGACCGGTGAAAGAAGAAAGCTGCTGAGCCATCGAAGCAGAAGCGCTGCCCCAGGCAATCTCCACACGGCCGGAATTGGAACGATACACCACCGCTTTCTCATCCAGCACATCGCTGGAGAGGCGAAGAACGCCCTCCTTGATATCGAACGCAGCATCAAGCTTATAGCCGTTGCTGCTGAGATCCAGAACCACATCCTTCCCGATACCGAAGATACCGGCTGTCACGTTACCCCCCATGGAGAGAGTGGAGTCTTTCAGGAACGTGATGTTATCATCCTTGCTGAAAGACACATCCCCCACCGCTGTATCTGCGATGACGGAGCCATAATTAAAGTCCGTAATAGCACCGCCGTCATATACGATTGTCGTTGCAGCGTATGCCTGTTGGTAAGCAGCAACGGCAGCCGCAGAGGCTACCAGAGCACCGCCTACAAACGAGCCGGAGGAAACGGTAGTTACAAGCGAAGTGCTGATGGCATAACAAGCCATAAGCGCTGCACGGAGTTTGCCGGGGAGATGTAATTTCATGGTTTTTGACTGGAAAATTTTGTGTATAGAGAGACAGTTCTCGCTAATGGTACTACGAGACCCTTTATAGTTACAGCATTCGACGCGGGAAGTCAAGGGGATTTTTCATTTCTGGACACAAAAAACGCCACAGTGACAAACTGGCAGACGCGATAGAAAAAATTTCAAAAAAAGTGAAGAAGAGCCTGATATTTTTCTTGCCAAAGGGGAAAAGGTGTGTATAATCTCCGCACCATGACCCGCAAAGGTGGTATCAACAAGACACGTAAGGCTGTTGCCAAGCGTTTCAAGGTGACCGGCTCGGGCAAGGTCCTGCGCCGCAAGCAGGGTAAGCGTCACATTCTCCAGAAGAAGTCCAGCAAGCGCAAGCGCG
>CAYYKC010000106.1:0-7684 GCA_964471605.1 uncultured Akkermansia sp.
TTCTGTCACCTCCAAACGTTATTGCAAAGCCGCTTTTTTCGATCAGATAGCGGGTTTCTTTTGGGATACCGTAAATGGTCACCAGCCGCAGTTCTCCGATATCGGACATAATGAAGCAACCGGCATACATAGCTGCGATATAGCCCAAAACATCACGGCAGGAATACCCAGCCGGGTATTGTACGGGATATCCCCGGTTGATAATGGGAATGGTTCTTTCGTCGATGGTCACGCCGATGAACTCCGCAATCTCCCGAACCACATCGATATCCTTTGCTGGCCAGTCCAGATTGCTTTCCGGGTAATCCTGCTCAGCTTTGAGCATGTCGTCATAGCCGTGGATCACAATCTTTTCTATCGTGGAGCCGTCCTCTTTTTGCGTCCGGGTGTCAATGTAGAAAACGCCTTGCTGTATCCATTCGGAATGCCTGGAGCCATCTGTCAGGCGCACGTAGGGCACCAGACGGGCGCGTTTGGGCAGTTCCGCAGATGGCTTTATCATCTCAATATCGATCTGGCTGCTCACGCAGTCGCCTACTGTCGGTGTATCCTCAGAAAACACGCTGATATCCGTTTCCATAGAGATCAGCAGCGTTTCATCATAACCGCCATCGGCACCGGATGCGGCAACCAGAATTGACACGCCGCCGAAGGTGATGGAATCGCCCTGTTTGGTAATAAGCACACCCGTCTCACCAATGGCAAGACGGGTGTCAACGCTGTGATCAGAGGCAAGCAGCTCATTATAAAGTTCAGATGTTTCCTGCATTGCTGCGCCTCCTTACTGCTGGATCAGCGGGAATTTGATTCCTTTCCATACTGCGTTCCCCCAATCGTCGATCATCATAACGGTTGCAGGAACATTGTTGGAATACATTGTCATGTAGATCAGGCCGTCCATAGGATCTGTAAATTCCACCTCAACAAATTCCGGTTTGATCAAATTCAGAAGTATTTGGGTTTCTGACTGGCTCAGGGGCCTGCAAGTGCAGTCCAGACGCTTTTTGATGGCAATTCGGCCCCGGTGCATGGTAGCATCCATTGTGCGGCCTGCCTGATCGCTTTCCACGTCGTTGCGGCTCCAGGATAAACCTTCATCATCCAGAAAGGGAAGACAGTCAACACCATTGATTTTAAAAACCATGCTTTATGTCCCCTTTCCGCGGCTGTTGTCCCGCTGGGCTTTGGTAACCACAGGGGCCAGGACTTTGCCCAGTGCGGCAAGTTCTCCGGCAAATGTAATTGTCACATCCCCGCCACCATACTGGGCCATGACTTCCGCCAGGGCCTGCTTGATGGTCTCCAGGGGTGCTTCGATGTTGGTGCCGTTTCGCTGGTCGCCAAGCATGGCAAGGAACGGAGCATTTGGGGGTATAACCGCGCCTTGCGCCAGATATGGAATGCTTGGAAGCGTAAACAGCTGCAAGCTGCCGGGCGGGATGATCGTTTGACCGAAAGCAGAAAGGCCGCCCCATGAAAAGTGCATTGCATTATTGATCCAGGAGATAAACGAATTAAACAAAGCAATACCGCCGTTTACACCGTCTTTGATTTTCTGTTTTAATCCTTCTGCAATGCCGGAGAATTTCTCTTGCCAATACGAAACAGTCAATTTAGGGGCAACACTGGAATTAAACCACTGCCTAATGTTTGCCCACACTTCCTGACATTTTTCCAGAATCGCATTCCAGTTTAATGCACCCACAGAGACAAGGCCCGTCGCACCCGCTGCAATAAGCGCAATGCCCAACGGTAGTGCTGCACCAGAAAAAGCAAGCACTAATCCTAGAACTAACAGCAGGCCGCTAAATAATGCGACAATTCCGCCAGCTGAACCCCGTAATGCGTCCACAATGGTTTCCCAGTTTAGTACAGCCGTTGATGCTAGCCCCGCCGCACC
Source organism: uncultured Akkermansia sp. (assembly GCA_964471605.1). Taxonomy (GTDB): domain Bacteria; phylum Verrucomicrobiota; class Verrucomicrobiia; order Verrucomicrobiales; family Akkermansiaceae; genus Akkermansia. The sequence goes on from CAYYKC010000106.1 coordinate 1,901, forward strand.
TAAAGCCATTAACGCAATACCAAGTGGTATATTGACACCAGAAAACGCAAGAACTGCACCCAACGGCAATAAGTACGCACTTAGAATTGCTACGATTCCACCAACCGGGCCTTTCATTGCCTCTTGAATAGCGTTCCAGTTAATCACTGCCGCCCCTGTTAACGATGTAGCACCCAACGCCATAAGCGCTATACCTTTTGGTACATCTGCTCCGCTAAATGCAAGGACCGCACCAACTACTAGCATTGCGCCACCAAGAACAGTTAGTACATTTGTCAATGCGTTTTGTAGTTCTTCGCTCATAGCTCCCCAATTATCTTTAATAACAGATGCTAGTCCAACGGCACCAACAGCCATTAGCCCTATGCCAAGCGGTATATTGGCACCAGAGAATGCTAGGATCGCGCCCAGCGCTAAAAGCGCACCGCTAAGATACACAGTCAGTTCATCGATTTTAGCTTTATATTCCTCAGTGTCGAAGTCGCTAAAGTCCGGTGAAATTCCGGTGCCACCGCCACCTCCTCCGCCACTTCCGGTACTGGTGTCAGTAGATTCCAAGCGGTTGATTTCGTCGAACCCCAGAAGTTGCTTTGACGCTTCTTTCGCGGCATCACCCACGTCCCCGATCGCCGCCGCCTGTTGGTTCAGGGCTTTTGCGTTCTTGGCGCTCTGCGCCGCTGTTTTTCCTGAAAAAACTGATAGGACATTGGCGACAACCTGCACAATTGCAGTTAGCACGCGCAAAACTGCAATCAGGCCGGGGAGGATAAACTCATAGATAGGTTGAAAAGCAGTAAGTAACGCCCCTTTTAATTTCGCCAGTTGAGCATTGTACTCGGAATTACTTTTCAACGCGGTGCCCATATAGGACACCACGGAGCGCAGGCCTGAGGAAATCAGATTGAAAATCAGAGCAGATTTCCCGATCTCCAGCAATCTTCTCCCAAATCTTTGCGCTGATTGATTTGCTTTTTCCAGAGTCTGCGCCATTTTTATCTGACTTGGCGTTGCGAGAGTTGCACTCAACTCCGCTGCCTGTGCGGTATGTCGTGCTATATCGTTGTTCGCCTGCAAAATTTTGGTGTCGTAGGTATCCAGTTTGTCATTGACCTTATCCCACTGTTTTTGCAGTGTCGCAACTTCCTTGTCACTGGCTTTCAGCGCTGCTTCCACATCTGCTTTTCTTGCAGCTGCTTCCATATATGCCACAGGATCTGCGCCTGTACCGGTAGCAGTGGTAATGGTTTCCATTTCTTTTCGCAGCTGCTCCGCCTTGGCCTTTGCAGTATCCAGTTTCACGCCCAGCTCTTCTGCCTGTTTTACCAGAGGTAACTTCGCATTCTGCATTTTGGAAATGGATTCCTGAGAGCGCTTGATCTGCCGCTCCAGATTCTTTAAATCTTTGGGTACATCGGAATTGTCAATTTTTGTATTGAATATCAATCTTCCGTCAGACGTAGTACCACCTTCTTTCTATAAATGTTGACTTTCGTTATTAGCTATGATATTTTTATATTGTTAAGGAGGTGCCTGTATGGGTAAATTGGTAAAATGTAAAACCTGTGGCGCAGAAATCGCAAAAACAGCAAAACGTTGCCCAAAATGTGGTGCACAGCAGCACATTGTTGCGCTTACCGTCAGTTGGCTAATTTTCTTCGGAATGATTATTACAGTGTTTGTCGCTTGTTCTCAAATTTTCTCCATATAAATCAAGCCCTCTTCTAATACGAAGAGGGCTTGATTTCTCCGCCCCACCATTTCAACGCATTTTCTTCTTCTTTGGTATATTGGGTCTTCAGATCAACCAGTTTCTGATTCCTTCTGTACCATTCCTTATCAGCCTTGTCCAAAGGCTTTCCTTGGCTTCTTATGTCACGAATTTTGACAATCTGTGAAAATGTGCATTCACCGATTTCCATATAAGCAGACAGGAATGTCCACCAGTGCAGGTAATCGTCTGAACGGATCTCATGGCCTATCACACGATTCACGGGAGCAATGATATATGGGAGATCCTGTTCCCAGTCCATCAGCCGTGGCGGCTTACCTTTTGCCTGTTCATCATATTTTCCGCCATTGATAAACCAGAAGCACTGCTTTTTCGCATCTTCGTAATGCTCTGGCGGCATATTCTGAAAATCAGGGTAAAAGAACAGTAGCGTTGCAAAACCACGCTCCCACTCTCTTAACTCTATATTTCCCATGATTTCCAGAACATTTAGAACTTCTCGGAAATCCGAATTTATTTTATACTCCTTCCCGCAGATTGTCAGGCTTTTCGGAAGATCAAGAATCATTTTCTGATACTCTTTCCGTACTTATCCTCATACTTTTTCATGTATTCCACCATGGCAGGACTGAATTTTGTCTCGGTGTCAGCCGCGGCATCAACTTCATCAATAACTGCCATCAGGAAGTTCATGCACAGAGGAACGCCGCCAGAAGGAGAAAACACGTTCGTTGTACCAAACACCTTATCGCACACGGGTTCCTCAAACACTGCGTCGATCTCGGCACGCATCTCCTTATCCCGAAGCGCCGCAACAGCGAACACACTTTCAGTGGTCGGAACTTCTTCCTTCTGCTTTGCTTCCAGCTTTCCAAGCAGATCAAACAGCCGATTGACGAAGTTTACGTCTGCAGGATTAAAATGAATCTCTGCACCATCGTTGACGGTGTATGTTTTCTTCGGATTCTGAAAATTCAATGCACTCATACTCTTACCTCATCACTTTGCTTCGGGAGTGAATGTGACAGTGCCTTCCGCGATTTTAGCAGTGCCAACGGTTCTAGTGCCACCATAAGTGACGGAAATGGGCATCTCAATATTGCCGCCACCAGCGCCACCAAGGCCGGTGACTTCGATGGAGCTTTCCGTGTTCCGCTCCGCAAAAACCGCAGTGTCCTTCGTTCCGGCATAAGCGTGAATTACCAGAACATCCATAGCGCACAGTGCCTGTGCATTCTGTTCTACAAACGCCATCTTCCAGATATGCTCCTGAGCGGTATCTCCCTTCGCCAGCTCCCACGGCTCAAAGGTCTGGGTAATGACGGGCTTCTTCATGGTGTTGTAGGTATTGCCCATGATATCCTTCTTGGATTCCCGCTGCCAGTCCAGTTCCATGCTGGAATCTTCCACGCGTTTTCCGATGGGAGACCAGATAGGGGCATCGGCGGTTCCGGTATTCAGGAACAAGATCAGCAGTTCCCGGGCAATAGTCTGGTTGTTTTCCGTATTAAAAGCATAATCTGCCATTACGTTTTCCTCCTGTATTTCAGTTTGCAGGAAATCTGATACCGCCCACTGTTCGTTCCTGCTTCGAACAGGTACTGCGTTAAGCTGGGCATAATGGAGATCACCGTACCGTCGGGGAGCTCCGGGAAATTCTTCTCTTTGTTCTGCTGGATGATCCAGTTGATAACGCCATCGTAAAATCCGTGATTGGCCAGAGCCTGCAATACATCAGAGGGATGCTTTTCCCGTGATGCAAAGTTGAAACTCTGTTCCTGAATGGATTTCACATACACTTCTCCGGTGATGTCCACCCCGGTTTGCAGGGTGGACGGAGACATGTAGATGGCGTATTCGGTAGGATCGGCTGAAAGGTTATCCACTCCGAACCGGTTTCCTTTGAGAATGTAAGGACATTCCCGGAACCAGTCACGGAGTGCGTCCACGGTCTGCTGCATCCTGTGCCTCCTTCAAAATATCGTCCTTGTGCTCATCCATGGCCCGGTCAAACCAGTGAGAGCCTGCCTGAGGATTCTTTTCGGTGCTGTATTGCAGCTGCCGCCCGGTGGCGTGCTTCTCCGGTGGGGACCAATAGCCGGTAATGATCCCGTTTTCTGTTCTGGGGATATTAGGGCCGTAGACCTCACCGTAATACAGATACCTGGCATAGGGCGTATCATAGATCACTTCGCCGCTGCCGATTTTGGTTGCAGTGTTAGCCGATCCGGCAAGCACGCCTTCATCGAAAGGAAGGTATGGGAAGCACTCCCGGATCACAGCGGCATCCACGGTTTTTTGCACGTGTCCGCCTTCCCCAACACCGAACTTTGCAATAAACTCTTCCGGAGTTATGAAATCCTCCAGCTTGCCGTCATAGTGGATCACTTACATACCACCTTTACATGTGGTTCGTATCCGGACGTATTCCGGGTGATTCCAACGATGGTAAAAACATAGGGACACAGCTTGTCCAGGTCTGACGGCTGCATTCCTTCCGTCTGCAAGGCTCCCTCACAGACAGAGTCGCCGTTTTTCAGTTCCAGGCTCTCCGGGTAAACCCCTATCGGAATCCGCAAGGTGCCCTCGCAGGCCGCCACAAGGCCGTCCGTAGAGACGTTTGTGGATACCCTTGAGAAAAAGGAAACGTTTTGAAGCACAGTTCCCTGATAGGTGTCCACCCCGGCCTCTGCATCCCACGACTTATGGTAAACCGTTACCGTTTTATCCGCATGGAGCATCAATCCACCCCCAGATACAGGAGCGGCACGCCGTTGTCATCAGTCTCTCCGGACAGGTATTCCAAAATCAAATCGTTTTCGATCTCCTTCACCCGCTCTGTGGTGAGAGGATCCGCAAACGTTTGGGAATATCCGTCATTGGAGAAAGATGTAACGGCCTGATTATCCACTACCGCTGCGCCCTGGGTTTCTTCCATTGTGATCAGCTCCACCATCAGGCGTTTTACCGCCTCGGGGACTTCTTCCATTTTGGTTACCCGGTTCTGCGTCACGCGGTCTACCATTTTTCGGGCACGGAATTCATTCCGGGCAAAGGCAGCACCGGTCATTTCCTTGCCGCCGTTTTCCATGTAGTACGTCAGATCAATGTACACGGTGCTGCCCCTTTCTTATCAGGCGTGCTTACGGATGCGAACCATAGCGCTGTTCAGGACACGCATACCGGTGTTTTCCTCTACCTGTGCCTTGGAACCGGTGAACATTTCGGAGTCGATCAGACGGCCCTGCACAAAGTTATCGCCAAGGCCGAAGCTGTTGCGATCATACATGATGAAGTCCACTTTGCCCAGGTCTTCCGCCGCCACGCTCTTCTCTGTGCCGGTATAGTCAACGTAGTTGATGGTTTCGGTATGCGCAAACGCATTATGCTCCATCCATGTCATGCCCAGGAAGTTGCCGACCATACCACCAGCCGCAGCCGCCAGCAGCTTTTCGTTGGTAGTGGGAATGTACTTTGCACCAGCAAATTCCAGCATGGTTGCAAAGAAGTCAGGAGAACACAGGACGATGTCCGCAGTACCCTTGCTTACGACCACTTCTTTCCGTACTCCCAAAACTTCCCTCAGGAAGTTATCTGCGGTAATAACTGCGGTGCTTGCTGCGGCAGTTCCTTCCGTAATCAGGCAGGCCAAACCAGACAGATTTCTGCCTTCCGTCACTTCCTGGGTTGCCAAAGCCATCTGCTCTTCTGCCAGGGGGAATGCAACAGCAGCAGCCTGAACGCCATAAATCTTCTTGGATTTCATGTAGTTGTTGTTGTAGATACACTGGATCAGGTTGTCGGAGGATGCTTCATCTACGAAGTCACGACCGGGGGTTCCGGGTTTTGCTGCACCGGTAGATGCCAGCTTGTGCCAGAACCATCCGCCGTTGTTGTCAGATGTTACATCCTGATAGGTGACGCCCGGAATCAGGAACGTCTTGTAAAACAGGTTTGCGATGAGCGTGGGCTTGTATTTCTCATCGACGTGCTGGGTATTGTACTGAATAGGCATTTTTTATACTCCTTTCAAATTCACCTTTTATCCCATCAAG
>CAYYKC010000107.1:0-7648 GCA_964471605.1 uncultured Akkermansia sp.
AAGAGCACCTTTTTTGTGTCCTCATCTTGTCGCATTTAATTTTGCCACTCTCAATGATAATCGTTGAAAAACATAACATTTGCCAACCGTGATGGAATGTGATACAATGCTCTCATGGCACACACGTCATTCACAGCACAAATGGCAGCCGCAACAGGGCTGGACGAACAATACATCATCCCCTACGGTCTGGATAAGGCCAAGGTGAGTCTGAAGGCACTCAAGAGTTCCGACAAACGAGGCAAGCTCATTCTGGTGAGCGCCCTGACCCCCACCCCAGCCGGTGAAGGTAAGACCACAGTTTCCATCGGTCTGGCACAGGGTATGAAAGCCATCGGCAAGAAAGTGTGTCTGGCGCTGCGTGAGCCCTCCATGGGTCCGGTGTTCGGCCGCAAGGGCGGCGCCACGGGCGGCGGAGCCTCCAGCATCACCCCCGGGGAGAGCATCAACCTATGCTTCAACGGCGACTTCCCCGCCATCACCGCCGCCAACAACCTGCTGGCCGCTGTGATTGACAACGCCCTCTTCTACAAGACCACCCGCCTGGACCAGAACAAGGTGACCTGGAAGCGTGTGATGGACATGAATGACCGCTCCCTGCGCAACATCGTGGTGGGGCTCAACCGCAACGGAGTACCCCGCGAGGATGGCTTCAACATCACCCCCGCCTCCGAAATCATGGCCTGCTTCTGTCTGGCAGAAGATATGGATGACCTGCGCCGCCGTATCGATAACATCGTCATCGGCTTCACCGCTGATGATGAAGCCGTCTACGCCCGTGAACTGGGTGTGACCGATGCCCTGCTGGCTATTCTGCGCGAAGCCATCAACCCCAACCTGGTGCAGAGTCTGGAGGGAGTACCCGCCTTTGTGCACGGCGGACCCTTTGCCAATATCGCCCACGGCTGCAACTCCGTCATCGCCACCAAGATGGCGCTGACCTGCGCCGATTACGCCGTGACGGAAGCCGGTTTCGCCTTTGACTTGGGCGCAGAGAAGTTCCTGGATATCAAATGCCGCCAGAGCGGACTCTCTCCGGATGCCATTGTCATCGTGGCCACCATCCGTGCCCTCAAGATGCACGGCGGAGTCGCCAAGACCGAGCTGGAAGCCCCGAACGCCGAAGCCGTGCGCCGCGGTCTGGACAATCTGGCTGCCCACATCGAGAGCGCGAAGCTGTACAAGCGCCCGGTGACGGTGGCCATCAACCTCTTTGCCGCCAGCGACACAGAGGAGGAAATCACCGCCGTGAAGGAACTGTGCGCCTCTATGGGCGTGCGCTGCGCCGTGGCCGATGTGTTTGGCAAGGGTGGTGCGGGCGCTACCGAGCTGGCACAGCTTGTCACCGACAGCATCTCTGACTCCCCCGCCCCCTTCGAGTGCCTCTACAGCCTCGACATCCCCGTGGAGGAGCGCATGTCCACCATCGCCCGCAAAATTTACGGCGCTGACGGCGTGGTGCTGACCAAGGCCGCGCAGAAGAAACTGGCCCTCATGGAGAAGAACGGTCTGACCAACCTGCCCGTCTGCATGGCCAAGACACAGAACTCCCTCTCCGACAACGCCACGCTCACCGGTCGTCCCAAGGGCTTCACCATCACCGTGCGCGACTTCGAGATTGCCAACGGTGCCGGATTCCTGGTGGCCCTCTGCGGCGATATCCTGCGCATGCCCGCCCTGCCGAAAGTCCCCTCCGCCTGTGCCATCCGCGTGGATGCCGACGGCAACATCTCCGGCATGAAAGGCTGATTTGAAGCCTCACGGCTCCGATAGAATCCCATCTGTATGCAAGACCGCCTCATCATCTCCCTGGAAGAGTTCCCCGAAGAAGGTCTCCGCCTGCGCGGCGAGCTGGACGGCTCCGTGTTCGACATCGACACGGAGGCCCTCCGCAGCATCGGGCCGTTGGTGTACGACCTGGAAGTCCAGCTCTATGACACCGAACTGATGCTCCGTGGCACCCTCAGCGCAGCATTCTCCCTGCGCTGCGACCGCTGCCTGCATCATTTCGACTATGAGGTCGTGGTGGATGACTTCACCCTCTCCGAGGAGGTGAAAGGCAAAATCGCCTTCGATGCCACCGAATTCGTCCGCGAAGACATCATTCTGGCACTCCCGGCCTACCCGAAATGCGAACTTGCAGACACAGAATGTGAAATAAATGACACTTTTGGTGATTTTAGACTGGACAAAGACCCCACTTTGGGTGTAGACTCTGCCACCCCGAGTGGCAACAGCGTCTGGGATGCACTGGATCAGTTTCCCGCCAAGTAAGCGCAAAGCACCACTCTATATCACCTAGAAAACTCTTAAACCAGTATAGAACTATGGCAGCTCCGAAACGCAGAACGTCCAAGATGAAGCAGCGCTCCCGCCTGGCAGCACAGGCCTGGAAGGCTCCCAAGCTCGGCAAGTGCCCCAAGTGTGGCGCAGCCGTTCCCGGTCACACCGCCTGCCCGCAGTGCGGCACCTACAAGACCCAGAGCGGTGCAGAGGTTATCGTGAAAATTGTGGACTAATCCGCAATCTTTCACCTCAATACTTTTTCAATCGCCTGTGCTTCAAGTACAGGCGGTTTTGTTGTTGACATCTCAGCCGCATTTTGCTAGAGTACCATAAAGCTTTTACGGCTGACAGCACAACCATAATCCACTTACATGAAGCTCGCACTGGATGCCATGGGCGGCGATTTCGCGCCGCAACCCAATATCGACGGGGCAAAACTTGCCCTGCAGAAGCTTGATACACTGAAAAAACTCTACATGGTGGGCGATGAAGCCACCCTGAAGCCGCTTTGCGATGCCGCCGGATACGGAGCCGACCCTCGCTTGGAGATAGTGCATGCGCCCGAGGTGGTGGGCATGGATGAGAACGGCATCGTAGCTGTTCGCAAGAAGAAAAACTCCTCCATGAGTATATCCGTGGATTTGGTGAAAGACGGCACCTGTGATGCTGTGCTCTCCGCCGGCAACACCGGGGCCGCCGTGGCAGCCAGTACCATCAAGCTGCGCCTCCTGCCCGGCGTGGAACGCGCGGGCATCGTCTCCCCCCTGCCCTCCGCCCGCGGCCATGTGCTGGTGAGCGACACCGGTGCCAACCCGGATGCCAAACCCAGCCACCTGGTGGGCTATGCCGTGATGACCGCCCTCATGTCGCGCTACATATACAACATTGAGAACCCGAACGTGGGTGTGATGAGCAACGGGACAGAGGACTGCAAGGGCAGCGAATTCTCCAAAGAGACCTATAAGCTGCTGCGGCATCTGGCAGATGAGGGAGCGCTGCCTTTCAACTTTATCGGCAACTGCGAGGGGCATGACATCTTTGACAGCGAGCTCAATCTGGATGTAGCCGTTACCGATGGCTTTGTCGGTAATATCCTCCTCAAAAGCGTGGAAGCCACCGCCAAATTCTTCTCCGAGCGCATCAAGAAAGCCGCGAAGCAGAATCCTCTCGCCATTCTGGGTGCCCTGCTCATGAAATCCGCCTTCGGCAACCTGCGTAAGCAGATGAGTGCCGACACCATCGGTGGCTGCCCCCTCATGGGCGTAGTCGGCGTCTCCATCATTGCCCACGGCTCTGCCAGCGCCACCGCCATTTACAACGCCATCCGCATGGCCGATGGCATGTGCAGCAACAGCGTCAACGAGCGCATCATCGAGGCCATGGCCAAAATCAATCCCATCCTCAAAGCGATGGAGAGCTGATACAGAGCTTTCCCCCTCTTTTTCTCCGGCGCGGCTTCCTGCCGCGCTTTTTTTCGGTCGATTCAGGGCACAAAAAAACGCCAACCGATACAGTTGACGTTTTCGAGTAGGGCTACAGGGACTCGAACCCCGAATAGCGGTGCCAGAAACCGATGTGTTGCCAATTACACCATAGCCCTGTGTTACTCGGAACGGCGGGAGTATACGCCTCCGCCCGCCGGAAGTCAAGCTTTATTCTGCATTTTTTCAAAAAAAGATGTTTTCTGCCGTAAAACATCGTCTGCCTCCATGGGAAAACACACACCGTACGCATAAAGGTGCGCTTCCTGCGGAATTGGGTGTACTATCCCCGCAGGGCAGCGTCCACGGCTTCGGCACAGCGGCGACCATCCAATGCGGCGGAGACGATACCACCGGCGTAGCCTGCGCCCTCGCCGCAGGGGAAGAGGAGCTCGAGCTGGGGGTGTTGCATGGTAGCGGGGTCGCGCGGGATACGCACGGGGGAGCTGGTGCGTGTCTCGCAGCCGATGAGCAGGGCATCCTGCCCCGCAAAGCCGCGCAGTTTGGTATCAAAGAAGCGCAACCCCTCCAGCATGCGGGAGCAGACACTCTGCGGCAGCAGGGCGCGCAAATCCCAGGAGGTGATACCGGGGTGGTAGGTGGTCTCCGGCAGGGTGGCAGACACCTGCCCGGCCAGGAAATCCTGCACACGCTGTGCCGGGGCTTTCTGCATGCCCCCGCCGGCTTGAGAGGTGGCTACCTCCAGCGTTTTCTGGTAGGCTATGCCGGAGAGTACGCCGTGCTCTGCCAGGTAGGCATCCGTGTCCTCCGGCTCCACGGTCACGACAAAGCCGGAGTTGGCAAAGGGAGAATCGCGGCGGGAAAGGGACATGCCGTTGACCACCACCTCGTCATTCTCTGTGGCGGAAGGGACAATGAAACCGCCCGGGCACATGCAGAACGAATGCACCCCACGGTCGGCAATCTTGGTGGCCAGGGTATAGCGGGCGGCAGGCAGCCCCTCCGGGCGTTTTTCGCCGCGCCGCAGGTGGTACTGGGCGGCATCTATGAGTGCCTGCGGATGCTCGATACGAACGCCCACGGCAAAGGGCTTGCGCTCCAGCAGCAGACCATCTGCATGCAGCATGCGGTACACATCGCGGGCGCTGTGCCCGGTGGCCAGAATGACGGCATCGCCCGTGTACTCATGCCCGTCTGCCGTACGCACACCCCGGATGCGGCGTCCGTCAAGCGAACGCAGCAGGGCGCATACGCGGGATTGGAAATGCACCTCACCGCCGGCACCGAGGATACTGCCGCGCATGGCCTTGATGATGTCCGGCAGTTTGTTGGAGCCGATATGCGGGTGGGCATCCGTCAGGATATCCGGGGAGGCACCGTGTGCCACAAAAGTCTCATACACCTCCATGACCGGACCGCGCTTGGTGGCACGGGTGAAGAGTTTGCCGTCCGAGAAGGTGCCTGCACCTCCCTCGCCGAAGCAATAGTTGGAATCCTCCACCACATAGCCATCGCAGTTGATGGGGCGCAGGTCAAACCGGCGGGCGGACACGTCCTTACCACGCTCCAGCACAATGGGGCGCAACCCCAGCTCCAGACAGCGCAGGGCGGCAAAAAGACCGCCGGGGCCGCTGCCCACGATAATGACGCGTCCGGCCGACTCCGGCAGCGGGGCATAGTGACGCTCCGGCAAGGGGGCTTCCGGCAGGGGCTCATCCACCGCCACCAGGAAACGGAGCTGGCGCGAAATCGGGCGGCGGCGGGCATCAATGCTGTCCTTGAGCAGGCGCATGCCCTGCACACGGTAGGGGGAGATACCCAGCTTCTGCGCCACGGCCTTGCGGCGGGCTTCCTCCTTCAACGCCTTGCGCAGCGGCAGATGGATGTCCAGCTCAGTAATCATGACGGATCAAGACTCTGTTGCATGCAGAGGGCGGGAGCAGCCTCGCAATTGCAGCCCACCACCACGGCGGGCACACCGGCCACGGTGGTGAAGGGCTTCACATCATCCAGCACCACGGAGGAAGCAGCAATCTTGGCACTCTCGCCAATCTCCACACGCCCCAACACCTTGGCACCGGCACCGATGAGAACACCGCTGCGAACGATGGGGTGGCGAGCACCGCCTTTTTCCTTGCCGGTACCGCCGAGGGTGACCTCGTGCAGCATAGAGACATTGTTCTCGATGATGGCGGTTTCGCCGACGACGAATCCGGTGCCGTGGTCCAGCAGGATACCGCAGCCGATGCGGGCGGCCGGGTGAATATCCACGCTGAACACCTCACTGCTGATGCTCTGAAACAACAGCGCCAGCATGTAGCGCTTCTGCTGCCAGAGAAGATGCGCCACACGATAGGTGGCCAACGCATGGAAACCCTTGAAGAACAGCAGCGGCTCCAGCGCATTGTGGCAGGCGGCGTCACGATCCAACACGGCCTGCAAATCTGCCGCCATGCACTCCACCACGACCGGATTCTGCTTCAGCAGCGTGCGGATGAGCGGCTCCAGATTGTCGCGCTCCATATCGCGGCGCGAAAGCTTGCGGGCCAGGCGCACCGCCACGGCATTGCTCAGCGAGGTGCGGCTCAGGATGACATCATCCAGCATGCCGGCCAGCTTGGGCTCGCTCTCCGATGCCTGCTGTGCAGCAGCGTACACCTCCTGCCAGACCGTCTCTGCAAGGCCGGAAACCTCCGGCACCATCTTTTCCGGGCGTATGCTCATGGTTGATTACAGGGGAATAAGGGGTGTCAGACGAGGCAGTCGCGCAGCATTTCGTCCAGGCGATAGGTCATTTCAGTCAGCGCCTCGCGGGCGGGAGACTCCGGCAGCATCCACAGCACCTCGCGTGCCTCTTCATTGCGGGAAAGCCCCTCATCCACAGAAAGACGTATTGCCTCTGCAAACGCATCCGTACCGCGCAGGCGGGAGTAATCAATCTCCTCGTGCTTCTCCACCGCGCTGCGGACATACTCCGCCACATCCTCGCTGGTGGATTCCATGAGGAAGAATACGGGGAGCGTCAGCTTGCCCTTCTCGGCATCCGTGCCCAGCGTCTTACCGGCGGAATCATCGGTGCCGGTCATGTCCAGGCAGTCATCGTAAATCTGGTATGAAATTCCCAGCAGGGTTCCCATGCGGTTGAGATGGCCTATCATCTCGTCATCCAGCCCTTGCAGGTAGCCGGCACCGCTCATGGCCATGGCAAAGAGCGTGGCCGTCTTCTTGCGGATAAGCTCGTAGTAATCCGCACGGCTCATCTCCATATCCCAGAGCCGGGTGGACTGCTCCACTTCGCCCTCACAGAGGTCGCGCACCGAGACCGCCATGCGGCGAATGAAGCGCGCATCACCGATATCTGCCCCCATCACCATGGCCTGTGCCAGCAGGGAATCACCCAGCAACACCGCCAACTCATTACCCCAGAGCGCATTGGGAGTGGGTTCATCGCGGCGCGTATCGGCCTTATCCAACACGTCATCATGAATGAGAGAGGCCATGTGCAGCATCTCCAACAGGGCGGCAAAGGTGATGTGTTCATCCTTGATCCCCCCCGTGGCAGCAGCAGTGAGCAACACCAGCCCCGGGCGTATCATCTTGCCGCGGCTGCGGCACACCTGCCGCATGTAATCCCGCATGTAGGGCGCAAAGTGCTCCGTCTGCGCCTCAATGGCGTTGCGAACCTTCTGTAATTCCGTCTTGACGGTCTGAAGGTGGGCTTTGCGGTTACGCAGTTTGCTGAAAAACGGGATACTCATGAATAGGACGGGGATAAAACGAACCTTGTTACGCAGCGAATCAACCGCAACGCGGGCGCGATTGTAGCACTTTTTCCCGGTCTTGGCAACTCTTAACCTCTATTTTACAGGGCAGACGCATTAGAAAGTTCGTGCCATGCTCTCACGCCGAAAATACACGGT
>CAYYKC010000108.1:0-7367 GCA_964471605.1 uncultured Akkermansia sp.
CTTATGGTGCGGATAGTGGGACTCGAACCCACACGCCGGGGGCATAGGAACCTAAGGGTGATGTCACCTTAGTGAAGGTTCTTGCATGGAATCTAATTGTGTAAATAAGAATAATGTGATATGATACAGGGGGCATATTCTCCAATGATGATTAGGTTACTTGTGTTCAATGCTAATATTTAGGAAGAAAAAAGTTTATGATTATTACGTTTAGCGGAACCGATGGTGTGGGAAAAAGCACGCAGCTGTTTAAAGCAATGGATTTCTTAAAATCCAAAGGGATCGTTTTTCGGGTACAGTATGTGCGCGGAGGAAACACGCCAGTCATACAGGCCTACAGAAAGGCCGTTTCCATAATATCCCACAGGAGACTGCCGGACAGTAAAATCATCCGTGCGATCGGAATCGCAATTGCCTGGATGGAGTTGGCTTACTGTTGGGGTATTCAACTACGGCTGTTCAACAAGCCTGACCGCCTTGTTCTGTGTGACCGATATCTATGGGACACCTATGCAGATATAAAGTGCAAATACCCCGAATGGAGCGGAAAAAGCCCGCTGTGGAAAGTTCTGGAAAAACTGGCTCCTGCCCCGGATGCTTCGATTCTTTACACAACAAGTGCTGAGCATATTGCGGAGCGGCTCCGACAGAAAGAAGAGAACTTTTCCCTGTCTGAAATTGAAAACGCATTGGAACAATACCTCTACCTGCAAAATAAGTTTGATTGCGTCGTGGATTCTTCAGAGGATCCGAATACCGTATTTGAACAAACTATCTCACTCGTGAAAGATTTGGTGCAGCGAGGCAAAACCGATAAATATCACAATCAAATCATTACTGTCGCAGAACAAATATGCGGGACGGAAGCATTGGTCACTGCATCTCGTGTTACCAAAGGAAATTCGAACGCCGCAAACTATTGTATCTCCTGCAACCGGGAGCCGATGTATTTTGCCAAGATCCATAAGGGTCGGATCCCAGGGGGCTCAGTCATCAATGCATTGCATACCTACAGCCGGTCATTCACCAAAGTCGTCGCAGACATCCCGGTAGGATACCGTCAGCGTTGCCTGATCACAGATTGGATCAGCGGAGGAGAAATATCCTGCACAATGTACGAAGCGCAGCAGGTAGCGGGTATTTTAAAAATGCTTCATTCCGTTTCCGTGGCTGACAATGAGCGACGAATGGATCCCAGTCTAGAAATGCTGCGCTACATGACCTATATCAGGACAAAGCGTGTTCAGTTTCCACACAAACGCGAGATTTTGCAATACTTAAAGCAGAACAAGCATCTCCACCGCAGTACATATGCTCTGACGCACATGGATGTACATTGCGGAAATTTCATGACTGATGGTGTTGGCAGAGTTTACCTGATCGACTACGAAAATATGTGTATTACGGATCCGTGGCGCGACTTTGTATATGCCGCCTCTTTTCATCCAAAGAGCGAGGATGCATTTTGGCGGCAGGTTCTTTTGGAATACTTTGATTTTCAGATACCCGATGACTTTTGGTATATCATAAAATATTATAGTTGTATTCAGTTTTTGCGCATGATTATCTGCGAGCATCAGAAAGGAAACCAAAACCAAATCAATTCTCTGGCAGAAAAGATTTGGCCCGTTCTTGATATTCACTAGGCACAGGCTCAAGCGATTTATTTGTTAATGGATCGGCAAAACCGGAACGCTTTCGTGAAGTGTTGACAATCAGTTCTGCATGCTGTATCATGAATTTATAGTCGATCGACAAAAAGAGAGGGTTGATATAGGTGGATTTAGTTACTGAGTTGATTTTTCCGACAGTCTATACAGCTATAGGAGCTGTTATTGGGGGTTTGTCTGCGTATTATATTGCAAAACGTAACTTTTCAATTAACCGCCGGGATGAAGGTAAAGCCTATGTCTCTTTGCTTAGTATCTATGCCAGTGCAGTTGCTGCACAGTGTGGTGACGTGCAGGAGTTTTTGGCTGGCTGGAACCCAAAACCTGATAACTTAGACCGCATATCTGTTTTGAGGGAAAAGGGTCGCCTTCTGGATAATGAAATGTCTTCTTTTGTAAAATATTGGTCTAAATATAAAGAAACTATTCAACACTGTCGTTTGAAGCCTGTATGTAAAAACAATAACCAACGAGAGCAATATGCGCACATTGTTGAGAGATGCGAATCTATCTGCTTCAAGATTTCCAGTATCAACACTTGTTTAGATGAAATGCAAAAAGAACGCAAAGAAATGGCTGACCACGATGGTCTCAGTGCAGAGAGCCTACTGAAGTACAAGAACAATTTATTACAGTTACTGGGACTGCTGAAAGATGAGTGTACTGCACTCAACATACCAGTTTCTAAACTGGGAATTCAAAGTTTGTAACAGTATTTACTTATTCCATAATCACGGAATGTACTGCGTGTGTCAAGCGCATATTATGGATCGTATACTTATGCACTGTGTCGCTAGATGTGCATACAAGCGTTTACAAGCATACTTAGAGAACGATACAACAGCTACTAAAATCCCGTCCGGAAAAACTCACGGCAGGGTCCCGATAGGGGCCCTGCCGCCGGCATTTTAGGGATATCAATCTTTATTCTTTCGTCTGCTTCTGAGACCCGTCGATTAAATCTTGGTCATCATTACCGGGTGCATCAACTGCCGGAACAGCAACCCGATATGAGGCAATCAATGCTACAAAGCCAGCAAGAATCATCACGCATCCAAGCACGAACAAAATCGCTTTTTTGTATTTGTACCAAAACTCCATCATATATCCTCCTTAATTTAGACTGATATAGTTCATAAAAAATCAGCCAAATTTGATCTCGCAGATTCGTCTGAAATATGCGCTGGATTGCATCAACTGAGCATAAGATCCGCAGGCAACAAGTTTTCCATTATCCATAACAAGAATCTTATCGTATTGCTGAATCAGTTTGCCTGAGAAATTGTGAGAAACAAAAATTACCGTCTGTTCAAACTCCAGAGCCATTTTTTCAATCTCATAAGCTGTTTCAATATCCAACGTTGAAACAACCTCATCAAACACCATGATTTGCGCTGACTTCAGTAGGCTCCGAGCAATCTCGATACGTCTCTGTTCTCCACTGGATATGTTGGTTCCGTCTTCGCCCACAACGCGGCTAATATCCAGATTGATCTGCGCCTCGGATATCGCCCTCATAAATTCTGTTTCAGAATAGTCCCGGAATAGGGAAATGTTTTCCAAAACTGTGCCAGAGAAGATTGCAACATTTTCGCTCATGTAGGATACAAGTCGACTCAATTCCTCATTACTCAGCCCGGCGAGTCGTTTTCCTCCCACAGAGATACTGCCCTGACAATCCCGGAACCGTTTCTTGAGGGCTTTGAACAGTGTGCTCTTACCGGAGCCGTTTTTTCCGATTACCAGATATTTCTTCCCCTGTTCAAAGGTAAACGTGAAATCTTCAATGATCGTCTTGCCATCGGCATTGATCTGAACATCTTCAAAACAGATATCTAAATTTTCCATCCCCTGCGGCATCTGACATGTCGCCTCCTGCACTGGCACCGCGCCTACCTCACTGCTCTTGCAGAGGTTATTGATCTTCTGGGCAATTGCCTTTACAGATCGGATGGAATTAACGTTTTCTACGATGTTCTGCAAGGGATAGGCCATCTCCTCCGTAAAGGAAACTGCTGCCATAACGGTTCCCAAAAGCATTTCACCGCGAGCGATTCGAATCAGGCCTGCACCTAGAACCACTACCCGCATAAACCAGGCAAGCAGGCTACCCACACTGTCGGCTAAAGACAAGGCATAATCCGCCTCAAACTTGGCGTTTTCAGTATCCATATTGCGATCGTCAAACTTTTTAACAATGACACCTTCGACCGCATAATTCTTGATGGTAGAATAGGCTGCAACAAACTCTTTGAGCTTCTGGGTGAATTTTGAAAGACTATTGGAGTATGTCAAATTTTTCTGCCCGAGATGCCTAGAAAAAATCGGTGGAACAAACATGACAATCACGCCAAACAGCAACACCATTCCTGCCAGACTGCGATCCAAAGCAAGGAAAGAACCCCCCAGAATCAGAAGAGAAAATATCTGATTCAGCAAACCAATCAGATTGGAAAAGAAACGCTGTTCAATAATTGAAATATCATTGGTAAATATGGAAATATACTCGCCGCTGGCTGCAATGCTGGATATATCCGCCGTGTTCAGATTCAGCATCCCCTGAAAGAGGTCGTGTTTTACATCCTGCTTGATATCACAGATGAAGCGGGATTTGATAACACCAATCCCGAATACCATCAGCCGCTTCAACGTCCAGACAATGAGCGCAATGGTGATCATTCGGAATATCTCAATCTTGGTAGTGCCTACTGTGACAGAGTTATAGATTTTTTGGAGGAAGAACACGAGCCATGATGTGATGGATGGTTCCACAATCAGCAATGTCATAATTACCGCGACATACCACTTATGCTTCATAATAAACCGGGTCATCTCATCCCTCCTCTCAGAAAACTATTCAACGCTGCAGGCACGCTGTCATTTGGTACGTTTCAACTCCCAAAGATACCCATCAGTCAGATCGTGCAGGATTATGGTATCTTCGTCGGCCATATAGGGGGCAAAGGTATGCCCGATGACAGGTACTTCGAATGTGCCATCCTCGTTCCATACATATTCACCTTCTATGTACAACTCTTCACTGCGGTAGTCAGCCATAGCGGTATCGGTGAATTCCATAATCTCATCGGTTTTAGCCTGTCCGGCATGCATCACGACAGTCCATTTTCCAATAATGGTCTCTCTGTTGAAATCGGCAGGCTGCACACCATTTTCGGTGACGCGGAACATTTTCCACTCCATAGTATTGGGCTCAACCAGAATCACATTGTTCTCAGAAACCTGACGAACTACAAATTCCTTACCGATATCTTCCATCCGCAGCGTTGTACCGTCACTCAACGTATAGGCTGCAGACAGGAAAGGCTCTTCAGCACCATCACGGTAGTCGGTCACCAGGTTCCCTTCGAAAACCATGTACTCGTTGTCAATCAAATCATCTCCGTGGCGATATACCTTCCAGATGCCAGTCAGGTCAATGGCTTCTGCTTCAGGTGCGCTTGTAGAAAGCAGAAATACGGAAATGAGTGCAATGGCTACAACAATGACAATACCGCCAGCAATAAACATACCCTTTTTCATTTTTCTTTCCTCCTTTTTCGTTGCATCAGGTCAAAAACATAACCAGAATCAGAAACAAATAGCAGGAAATTGCAAGCAGAAGCAGGATATACCATCCAGAAAACAGTTTGCGCAAAAGCAGTTTCATTTTGCTGAACTTTTTATTTCTGTCCGATGACATTTTCTGCACCACCTTCAACTCTGATTCCAGTATTGGATTCGACAATAATCTGCGCATTTAGATTATATCATACATGGTTCACATGTCAAGAAAGCATTAAGTATTGACATGTTTTTGCACAAATCATATAATAATTTTAGTCGTATTGCACACCTTTTTCACTAGGAGGATTCATATGAAAGAGATTTTGCATTATCTGGAAAATGTCATATCCCTGCGGCCATGGATTCCGCTACATATTTGTGAACGAGCTTTTCAAATGGCCTCCGAAGGAAAGATTACCATTGAGCATATTGATCAGGCACTGGAAAAACTTGAACAGGACTATTTTCAGGTGTACGATAGGATGAAAAATAAGATCCGCTATTTTCATACTGAACCGTCGATTGTTCCAGCAGGGCAAACATCAACAATCAGGATTTCTTGCAAATACAGTTATCAGGAAATTTCCGGAAATCATGAGGTTCTGATTACTCCTGTATATCACTACAATTATCAGACAGGGAAACGGTACATGGACGAACCGCTGCTTATCTGTGCGGAAGAAAACAAGCTGCAGTTCCCAGTCAGATTCGACCTGGAACAACAGTACCGCATCACTATATGGAAGCTTGATAACGAGCAGAACAGACACCTTTTTTTGGAGATGCAGATTTATGCCCTTGAGCAGGATCTATATCAGAAAGTGTATCTGAAAGGAGATTTGCATTGTCACACTATATATTCCGATGGTTACGAACCGCCGGAACAGGTAGCTTGCTCCGCCAGAAAATCCGGCTGCGACTTCCTGGCCATCACAGATCACAATGCCTACGACGGTGCAATCGTCGCAGAGCAGTGGGTCAAAAAGGTGAATGGAAATATCACCATCATCCCCGGTGAGGAATATTCTTCCGCCTATACACCACTGCATATCCTCTCATTGGGTGCCTCCCAAAAGTTGGATCCACGCTTTTATTCCGCCCAGACCTACCTTGATACCAATGGCTACATCCACCCTGTGAAAGAGATTCAGGATATTCTGGATGAAAACCACTCCATTCATTCTGACCCTCTGGCCTATGCGTGTACCCAGTATCTATTTGATCGAATCCGTGATAATGGAGGGGTCAGCGTACTCTGTCATCCTTTGTGGAAACCCTTGGGATACAACGGCAGGCGTGCCGACGCACCACTTGCACTAGTGACAGACTTACTCAGGCACCGACGATTTGACGGCATTGAAATCGTATCTGGTTCCCAACTGAATGAGACACATGTCAGTAATCTGCAGCATGCAATTGCGCTCGATAGTGCAAATGCGGAGGATGTAGCATTTGTGGGTATAACAGATTCTCATTATTATTCTACCGACCCTATCGCTGGAAAACACTTTACTGTTGTTTTTGCAGAAGACAAGACAGCACCAGCTATTGTTGATGCGATTAAACAACGGTATTGCGTTGCTGTTGAAATTGATGGAAACGGGAAATGTTCCTGCTATGGCAGACTGAGATATGTTGCTTTTGCCCACTTCCTATTGAGGGAAGTATTTCCGTCTCACGATCAGGCTGCATATTTTGATGGGATGAGAATGGAACAGTATCTTTTGCAAAAAAGCAAAGTAAATTAAACACAAATACAGAATCCCGCTCATCCAGTTTGGATAAGCGGGATTCTTCACTTAAGTTCATTTGCCAGCTTGATTCCCACCTTCACTCCCTCTACAAAGCCTGACCGCTCATGGTCTCGGCATAGCTTGCAGACCGGATAGATAATATTATCCATCTCTCGCAGGGGCATCCCGTTCATCTGCTGGTAGAGCTCATTGAAGTCCGCCTTGATCTGTTCGTTGTCATAGGGACTGTTTTCGTTGTGGCATTCATAGAGCATCGTCAGAACGGAGTCGCCATCCCCAAAGTTCGGTGGATGCTCTGCAATATGCTGTTTCAAGGTTTCCAAGAATTGTTTCATTACTATCACCTCCAAAAGTTTTGGTGATAGTACCTTGGGTTGCG
>CAYYKC010000109.1:0-7345 GCA_964471605.1 uncultured Akkermansia sp.
GTGTGCCGGCATACCTTCGCGAGTTACCATGCGGCGTATTTCCGGGATTTGGGGGCGTTGCAGTTGGAAATGGGACACCGCAGCACGGATTTACTGCGTTCGCGTTACTTGAATCTGCCGCAAGTAAAGCAGGCGAAAATGTATTGGAATATACGCTGACCCCCCGCCTTCACCGGAAAGCCTATATCTTTCAAGGATGCAATGACAGAATCGGGGCTACCGATTCATTCACCAAATTGGAAGTTGCAGGGGAGTTCGCGAGCGAAAGAGAACCGAATGATGAGCCCTCGTGTTTCCTGCTCGACAAAGTCAATTTACCCAATCAGAATTTCGGCATTTCGCGCAGGGCGGGAGGGGCTGCATCCTCCGCAGCGGGAGCCGCCGGAGCGGGCTTAGGCTGCGAGCCGGGCTGGATGACGGGCGACTCCTTTTCCGCCGGTTCAATCGTAACTTTGGCACGGTTGGGCTGCTGTGGTTTCGTGGCCGCATCCAGAGCCGTCTGCAACTGCACGCCCGGGGTGCCGATGTAGAGAATGGTGGAGCGGTTGCTGATGAGGACAGCCGTGGGAATGGAGCTGACACGGTAGGCGAGTCCGGCGCTTCCCTTGCTGTCATCGATGAGCGAATTCTGCATACCGGGCACGGATTGCACGGACTGCTGCAAAGCCTCCGGGGTCTGGAACGGCGCTATCGGGAACACCTCCAAATCGGGGTATTTCTCTTTCATCTTATCCAGCTGCTCAACCAGCGCAGCACCGGCCGGTTCTTCCGGTGTCCAGAACAACAGGAGATTCAGCTTTCCCTCTGCCGGGCAGGCCACATTGCGACCGTCCATTGCCCGCAGCCGAACACGGGGCGGGATGCACCCCTCAGAAAGATAGCGCAGGCGGTAAGTCTGCTCCGCCGCCACCTCTCCCAGCGTGGAAGCACCGAAAGGCGTTGCCGGGTCCCCCATCAGCAGGGCCTGCTTGAGGTAGTAGATACGCTTGCCGCGAATCATGGCTGCACTGCCCTCCACCCCGGAAATCATGGGGTTGTTGAGCATGAGGCTCATGGCCAGAGCCGCGCAGGCTCGGGTGGTGGCATCCTGATTGCGGTTATAGATTTTCTGCATGAGCTCATACTCCCGCACGCCGGAGTTCTGCGCCATGACCGGGCAGAGCTCGCGAATGGCAGGATTGGCAAAATGCACGCGGTTAAGCGCTTTGACGAGAGCCTCGACATAGTAGGGCACCTGATGCTGCTGCTCCTCGTCAAAGGCGGAGGAAAGCGATTCCGGGTGCTTCAGAAACCAGATAATGCCCGGCAGAGCCCAGGGCTGGTCAAACTCGTAGGTAGGCACCGTGACGGATTCCTCCCGGCGCTTGCGACCCTTGCCACGGGTGACGGTTTCGCTGCGATTACCCGTCTGAGCGGAGATGGACATCCAGAGCGAGGGTGCCGTGGCGGCCACATCAGGTGCCGGAATCGCCGCCTGAGCCTCGGGAGAGCCGGCTGACTGCACCGCATTCTGCCATTCCGTCACCTTCTGCTGCCATTCCGACAGGAGGCGGTTCATCTCTGCCTCTGCCGCCATGAGGGGAGAAAACGTCAATGCCAACGCAGCACATGCAAGCAACTTTTTCATGCCCTCCATTATAGGTGATATCCCTGTCCCCCCGCAAGCGGAAACTCCGCCAGCCCCACAGAAAAAAGCGCAGCCGCCCGGATAAGGCGGCTGCGCGGCATAAACGGACTGACGATGAATCAGCAGTTGTACATCTTGGTGTAGTACTCGTCTGCCATGCGGTCGGAATCGAAAGCCGGGCAGATATCATTCATGGCGGTAAACACCAAATCCATCCAGGCTTCCTTGTTATCGTAGTACAGCGGGAGAATCTTCGATTCCAGAATGCTGTAGAAGTTGTCGCGGTCGGAACGGTCGAGGGCCTCAGGAGCCAGCCCCGGCTTGGCTTCGGGGATGATGAAGCAGTTTTCGCCGTCGCGCTCGAACTCGCGCACCCATCCATCGTTGGTGGAAACGGTGATGGAGCCGTTCATCGTGGCAGACATGCCGGACGTGCCGGAAGCCTCTCGGGTGACCACGGGGTTGTTCAGCCAGATATCGGAACCGTTCTTCAGCAGGCGGCTCAGACCCAGCTCATAGCCCGTCAGCACGGCGCAACGCGGGTACTTATCACTGAGGCGATTAAGCTGGTTGAAGATATCCACGGCGGTGAAGTCGGTGGGATAGGGCTTGCCTGCCCAAATCATCTGCACGGGTCGATTGGTGCGCTGAAGCATGCGCTCAAACATCACGGGATTCTCAGTAATGAGCGAGGGGCGCTTGTAGGCGGCAAAGCGACGAGCCCACACAATCGTGAGCGTATCCTGATCAAACAGATGCCCTGTCTGCTCGCCCACCACGCGGAAGAGGTCGCGCTTGAGGGCTCGCTTGCGGTTACGGAAGGCTTTCTTATCGCGGGAAATGAACGCCTCTGCCAGCTCTGCATCCTGCCAGTAGGCGCTGTTCTGAGCATTGGTGACATACGTAATCGGGCAAATATCGGAGTAGCCCTCCCACATGTGGCGGGAGACCTCGCCGTGAAGCGCGGAAACACCGTTGGCCATGTGTGAGAGACGGAGTGCGGCGAGGGTGTAATTGAAAGTCTGCTCGTTGGGGGCAAGCTTCAGCATGGAGCGAACCTGCTCCAGAGAAAGGCCATCAAAGAAAGAGAAATTGTTCATCAGGTTGATGTCCATCTTCTCGTTGCCGGCTTCCTCCGGGGTGTGGGTGGTAAAGACGAAACGTCTGCGGACTTCCTCCACGTTGCCGCCGTTGCGAGCCAGCATGTTGAACGCAGCACCGATGGCATGGGCTTCGTTCATGTGATAGATTTCCGGTTGCACACCCAATTCCTCGAAAAGACGGGCACCGCCCTGCCCCAGCACGATGTACTGGGAAATACGGGTCATGGGGTTGGAATCGTAGAGACGCTGGGTGATGGAGCGGGAAACATCGTCATTCTCCGGCAAATCCGTGGTCAGGAAGAACATGGGAGCCGTGCCGAAGGTCTCCGGGCGCAGGTAGAGAGCCTTCACCCACACGGGGGAATTGCAGATACGGATAAGGAACTTGATGTTATGGTCCTCCAGGAAGCTGTACTCCTTGCGGCGGTACTGCACGGCCATGGAGCCGTCCTCCGCTCGAATCTGGTTGTAATAACCATAGGACCACAGAATACCTACACCCACCAGGTTCTGCCGCAGCGCCCCGGCAGAGCGCATGTGGGAGCCGGCCAGGTATCCCAGACCACCGGAATAAATCTTGAATACATTGTCAATGGCGAACTCCATGCAGAAGTAGGCCACCGACTTGCCGTACTTAGGGTCAATCTCGTACGGATGTGCGTACTGGGCGGGCAAGAATGAACTGCTCATTATCGAAAAAAATGTGATATTGTTGTGTCTGCTGACCGCCCCGGCCACACGGCGACAAAAAAAGCGGTCAATAGTGTCCTTATACAGGATTTTCTGAATTGAGAAAAGAAAAAAATGGGTCAACTGTCGGCATACTGACAATAATTTTTTCTTCGGATATGAAGCGGCTTTCGATTACGTTTGACGGAAGGGCAGCCGATTGCTATCATATCCCCATGCAATCCCGCCAATGGCAGCTGCGACATCACCGCCTGAGCATCCCCGCAAGCGGTGGAATCATGGGTATCCTCAACACTACTCCCGACTCGTTCTCCGACGGCGGGCAGCATGACTCCCTGCCACAGGCTCTTGCCCATGCGGAAGCAATGCTGGCAGCAGGTGCCCATATCATCGACATCGGCGGCGAATCCACCCGCCCGGGGGCTACGCCCACCGATATTGCCACCGAAATCCGGCGTACCATACCGGTCATCGAAGCCCTGCGACAGCGCCACCCGGAGGCACTCATATCCATCGATACCCGCCACCCGGAAGTGGCCAAAGCCGCGTTGAACGCCGGAGCCGACATCATCAACGACATCACCGCTCTCACGCATCCCGACATGGTGAGGCTGTGTGCAGAGCGCCCCTGCGGCATCGTTCTCATGCACAATCTCCCCTTCGATGCCGAGCTTCCCGCTCCGAAGCTCATGCCCGCACTGATTCGGCAATTCTTTGAGGAGCGACTGAGCACGCTGGCGAACGCCGGCATTGCCGAGGAACGCATCTGTCTGGATCCCGGTATCGGCTTCGGGAAACGCGCGGAGCACACCGTGGAAATCATCCGTCATCTGGAGGATACCCGCGCGGGGAACCGTCCCATCCTGATGGCGCTGTCGCGCAAACGCTTCATCGGGCAGCTGCTGTACGGCAGCCCGGAGCCCGTCCCTGCCCCTTTGCCCACAGTCGTGCTCTCCCTGCTGTCAGCAGAGCATGGTGCCGACCTGCACCGCGTTCACGATGTGGCGGAGCTGCGGGCGGCGCTGCTCCTGCGCCATGCTGTCGAATCGGCCTGATGCCGCCGCTCATTCGGCGGGCGGCGCTTGAACGGCCTGCGGTGCAGGCTGTTCGAAATTGAGGGATTGCAGGCATTTTGCCGCCATGTTGTTCCCCTGGGCCGCCGCGCGGGAAAACCATTCCTTTGCTTCCGGACGATTGACAGGCATTCCCAGACCGTGATACAGGGCGATGGCCAGGCGCAGCTGAGCGCTCTCCTCCCCCGCCTCCGCCATAGAGCGCAAGCGCGCATTGGATGCCTCCAGAGAGGCGCGTTTCTCCGCTTCGGAGCGTTCGGGCTTTTTCTCTTCCTGTTCCGGCACCAGTGGGCGGCGGTTCATATCAGCCAGCACGCCGCAACCGCGCAGCACCTGCGGCACCAGCATCGTAGCAGCCATGGCATAGACGGCCACCATCGTCCACACCCCCATGGTGCGCGGCACCCGCCGCGGCAGAAACGGGCGGAAACGGCGTACGGAAGCATGGCGCTCCTCCCCCGCGCGGCGGGCACGGCCGTGGCGGGCAGAGACTCGGACACGCCGCTGCATAGAGGCCAGTTCCGGTGCATCGGCATAGCGTCGCATGCGCTCCATGCGCTCGTCATAATCCCGGCGGCGGGCCTCATGACCCAGCGTGCGGTAAGCCTCAGCCACCAGCTTGAAGTGCTCCTCTGCCACAGGGTCACCATCGTTGCAATCCGGATGGAAGCGCCGCGCCTGCCGATAATACGCCTGTTTGATTTCAGCAGGACGAGCCGTGGGCTCCACATCCAATATCCGGTAATAGTCAGGTCGCATCAGTTCCAAAAGTATCAGCAAAATGTTCCGCAAAGCGCCGCAGGCTCATCTGCGGCACCCATCCCAGCGCCCGCAACCGGGCGCATTCTATCGAACGGTCAGAAAGTCCCCTGCGTGATGACAGAGCCGTTTGTTCCGATGGCGGCACACCGGTTGCCTCTGTCAGCTGCCGGTACAGCTCCTCAAGCCGAAGGGATTCACCGCTCACATTCAGACAACTGCCGGGCGCCGCCTTCTGTGCAGCAAGAACCAGCGCAGAAACGGCATCATCGATATGCAGATAGCTGAGGAAGCGCTCCGCCTTTCCCGGCAGTCGCGGTTCTCCCGCCAGATGACGGCGCAGCACCTCGCAACGCCCGACCCCATACAAAGCCGCCAGCCGCAGCACAATGCCCCCACTGCGGCAAACCGCAGACTCGGCCTCCAGTAATATCTGCGCCCGTTCCGAGGGCTCCACGGGTTGCACCGTCTCATCCACCGCCCCGGAGGCCGCCCCGTACACCGAAATCGATGAACAGAACACCACCCGCAGCTTCAGCGCCGCCAGCTGCCGCACCACATCACCATAGGTCCGGCGATAATCAGCAGGCAAACCGCCGCCCGTGGCCTGACAGCAAAACACCACCTGCGGCACCAGTAGTTGCAACGCCCGTTGCAACACGGATTCATCCGCTGCATCCCCCACCACATCTGCAGAGGCGGACAAGTCCAGCGTCAGCACACGCGCACCGGCGCATCGCAGGGAGGCAGCCAGCGCCGCCCCCAACAGACCATGCCCCACCACCCAGCAATCCGGCAGGGGTGATGCTATACCCGGTGTTTCCATATCAGCTCGGCCAGCTCCAAATCGCCCGGCAGCGTAATCTTGAGGTTGGCTCCCACCTGCACCAGACGCGTGGGTACCCCCACACTCTCAACGGCACTCACCTCATCCGTCACCACCAATCCCTGCTCCGTCACATGGGCATAGGCCCGCTGCAACAGCGCCAGATTGAACATCTGCGGCGTTTCCATGCCCCACAGGTGTTCACGGCTCACCGGCTCCGGCAGAGAATAGCCCCGAGCATCCGCCCTCTTGAGCGTATCCACTACCGGGTGGGCGCAGGCCGCGGCTCCGGTCTCCTCTGCCGCCTCCAGACAGGCGCGAATACCGGCAGGAGTCACCAGAGGGCGGGCTCCGTCGTGAACAGCCACCATCCGCGTCCCCTCCGGCAGTGCCGCCAGACCGGCCGCAACCGAATCCTGACGCTCAGCGCCGCCATCCACCCGCAACACGGGAATCGGGAAAGCAGCGGATGCCAGTCCCGTCTCCTCCCAGCGAGTCGGCGGACAAACCACCACAACGGCAGCAGCCCCGGCAGACACAAAGGCATCCACGCTGCGACGCAGCACCGGAACGCCGTCCAGCAGAGCGGCCAGCTTATCAAAACCGGCTCGGCGGGAACTCCCGGCAGCCACGATGACGGCACAGAACATGGCGGTACAGGCAGATATGGGTAAAATCAGTTCAGACGAGCACCGACCAGACGGGACAGCACCTTTCCGGGAGCACGGCCCTCTGTGCGAGCCTGCATCTCTTTCATCACGCGTCCCATATCTTTCTTACTCGTGGCCCCAAGCTCAGCAATAACGGCTTCCAGCACCGGCAGAATCTCCTCCTCCGTCATTTCTTTCGGCAGGAAAGAGGCCAGCACCTCCATCTCGGCACGCTCCTTGGCAACCTGATCCTCACGCCCGGCCTGTGCATAGAGAGCAATGGCATCCTCACGCTGCTTTATCTGCTTACGAACGACATTCTGAGCTTCGGTGAGCGGCAGTTCCTCGTGCACGTTACCGCGAGCCACCTGGGCATTCTGCAAGGCCGCTTTCAGGCCGCGCAGCGCACCCAGCGCCACCGTATCCTTGCTGCGCATGGCATTCTTCATTCCCTCCGTAATCTGCTCGTAAATCGTACTCATAACATTCGCATTAAACCACGCCGCACGCACACGCGCAAGCCGGAAATGCGTCAACCGATGCTTTCGGGGCATCGTCATACGCACAGGGCAAACGCATTTGAGTTGTGTCATACTCTCTGGAGATTCAGGTCGCTA
>CAYYKC010000110.1:0-7191 GCA_964471605.1 uncultured Akkermansia sp.
TCGGAGACTTTTTGGGAGACTTTTGGGCGTTGCTTTTGTTTTTACACTTTTCACTGCGATAAAATATCAAAGCGATTTTTAATCTTGATGTTTTTTCTTGATTTGATATCATACTCACTAAACCTATGAACACACCCACCCTTCATTTTCTCGGCTGGGATCGCCCGGCCATCGAACTGGTAGCAGAAAAGCTGGAAGAGCTCAGCAAAACCGCCCCCGACACCTTCCGCCGCGCCACCGTGGTGGTGCCCACCAGCGAGAGTGGCCGCCGACTGCGTGAATACATGGCGGAGCGCGCCGGGAAACCTATCCTGATGCCGAGGATGATTCTCACCAACAAACTTATTCCCAATGGTGGGGAGGATGTCGCCTCTGAAATGGAAACTACGGCAGCATGGCTGCAAGTGTTGGGGGCAGAGGGGGTCGATCCGGTGGCGCAATACGCTCCGCTCATTCCCCGCCGTCCGGAAACACACCGCGAGCGCTGGGCTGTGGGCGTGGCTCACAAGCTGATGGCGCTGCGCTTGCGCCTGGAACAGGAAGAGGTAGGAATTGATGCTGTGACTGGCTTGCTCTGCAAGAGGGAGCAGATGGTGCAGCAGGAACTTGATAAACTCTCCGGAGAAAAAGAATCCGCCCGCAAGTCTCTGCTTGCCCGCAAGGCGGTATTTGCGAATGAACAGGTGCGCTGGCGAAGACTTGGGGAACTCTTCAACCGGGTGGATGCCCGTATCGGGAAAACAACTCAAACGAAATTTCGTGAAAATTGGCTGAACAATCCTTCTTTGCCCGGGCAGAGCCGATTGCTCATTATGGCTTGCGTGCCTGAGTTTTCTCCGCAGATTAAAACCTGCCTGCGGCAACTGTGCCGCAAGGGCGGTATTCGCGTGGAAATCTGGGTACATGCACCGGAGAGCGAAGCTGCCCATTTTGATGCATTCGGCTTGCCTCTGGAAAATGCCTGGATTACGCGGGAGATTGATATCCCGAATGCTTTGAATTTTTGCGACACGGAGAGAACGGTGGTGGACAATGCGCGTTCCACCATTCATTTGGCAGCTGATGCTGAGGCCTTGGCTGCGGAAGCGGTACGGTTGGTCGGAGGGGGGCGTTCTGATGAGGTGGTCCTGGCCACGGGTAGCGCGGACTTTAATCCCGCTCTGTTAAATGCCTTTTCCTCTCCTGAGGTTGGTATGGGGTGGCAGCTGAATGCGCCGGAGGGCCGCTCTCTTCGCACGACGGAGCTGGGCAGTTTGCCGGAGCTGCTGGCAGATTTCTGCGCTGCTAGAAATGGAGATGGAATAGTTTCTGTCAAGCAGGGTGGTATGCTGGAATTGAATGCTTTTGTTGGCTTGCTCTGCAATAGATGTTTGCAGCAGGTGCTGTACGCGGATGACGAGGTGCTGGCCAATTTACAGAATCATGTTGAGCAGTTGAGAGCCGTACTGCTGCCGGCCTCCGTTCGGACTCTCTGTGATTTGCTGAATCCGGAGTTTGAGTTGCCTGTTAAAGCATACCGCAGTTTGCAGGATGTTGCAGCGGAACGGAATGTAATCTACTGGGAATTTGCGTGTCGGGTTCAGAATTTTGCTGTGCAATGCTGCCAGCTCCAAAGCTTGCCGGATAAATTGAATGAGCTGGTGTCACGAGTGTCGGAAATCTATGCCGACTCCCCGTTGAAATCCTTTGCCGATAAATGTTGCAAAAGTATTCGTTCCTTACAGAACAAAGAACTGGTGGGCAGGATTAACAATCCGGTCATGCTGCTGGAGTTGCTGCGTTACAAGGTGCAGGAGCAGGATGGTGGACAATCGTGTCAAGAGTCGTTCGTCGGTAACGTGATGGGATGGAGAGAACTTACGTTTACCAAAGGTAAGAGGGTTATTATATGTGCCATGCATGATGGCTGTATCCCTGAGCCTGTGGCAGATGACGAGTTCCTGCCGGAATCCCTGTGCCGGGAATTGAATATCAGGCATAACCCTTTCCGAATCGCCCGCGATTCCTATCTCTTGACTGCGTTACTGAACAGTCATCCGTGCGGTGAGGTTCACTTCGTGACGGCACGTCAGAATCCGGACGGTAGCAGTGCTGCACCCTCCGGGCTCCTCCTCCGCTGCGAGACTCAACTTCCTTTCCGAGCCCGTGCTTTCTTTGCGGAATCCGCCGGTGTGGCGGCTTTCCCACCGGTGCCGATTTATTCCTTACGGGCATCGCAGTCTCCGGAACTGTCGGATGGTAAATTACAACCCGGGATGATGGAGCGTATTGAGCAGATTGCCCGGGGCAAATCCAACCCTTTCCTCAGTCCTGCTAAAACCTATTCACCTTCCTCTCTGGAATTATTCCTTCAGTGTCCGTTTACGTTCTGGCTGAAGCATCTTTACAAGCTGGATGCCGGAGAGGTGTACGATGATGAAAAGAGTGAGCTGGAGAGCAATGAATACGGTACGCTCGTTCATGCTGTTCTGGAGTCCGCCGTCAAGCAGTATCCGACGGAAGAAAAACTCAGAGCTGCATTCCCGGAGGCATTAACCCAGGATGATTTGAACGAAGCATTGAACAGAAGGATGATAGATATTGCGCGAAATGAATGGGAACGCGTGTATCTTCTTTTCTCGGAGAGAGGAGTTCAACCCTTACCCATGGAGGTGATGCTACGGAATGTGGAGGGTTCCATGGAGGCTTTTGCCCGCCGCCATGTGGAGGATTTGCTCGGCGGTTGGGAGAATGTTGCGTGCGAATACACGCTCAATCCGTCATTGACCCTTTCTAACGGTGAAACAGTTCGGTTCCGAATGGTGGCTGATCGTATTGACCGCCACCGCGACGGAGCCTGGCGAATTATTGATTACAAGACCTCTGCGGATGATAAGAAACCGCTTAAAGTTCATTTCGAATGGCTGGAGGAAGGAGCAGAATCGCCCTACTACACGTTCATGAACGCTGACGGGTATCGATTCCCTCTGGTGGAAGCAGCGTTTAAGAAAGCCCCGGAGGTGCGGTGTTTCAGGTGGAAAAATGTGCAGTTAATGCTGTATGCTTATGGCCTGCGGCAGCTTAATGCAAAGGACATTTGCCGTGAGCTGGAGGCTGAATCTCTGGCCGGGGTTATGCCTGATTTGATTTATTATAATTTGCAGAGCAACAACCGGAGTATGCCCTGTTATCCGCTTCTTTTATCTGGAAAGTTGGAGCAGATTAACATCGGTAATTCCAAGGGGGTGTTCAGGCACACTCCGGAGGAATTGCTGGAGAACGCCATGGTGACGGTAGATTCTGTCATCCGCATGATTCGAGACGGAAAATGTCTCTTCTCCGCAGAGTCTCTGAAGCTGAAGACCCGACCGTTTTCCCGTCTGACCGGTGATACATGGGACAAAAATGCACCCCGATTTGGTGCAATTTCGCCTACAGCGGATCCCCGTTCTATGTTCAACCTCCCGGAACTTAATATCTAATCCCATTTTACCCCATGTCTGAAACCAATCAAAGTCCTCTTATTTATCACACCACCAGTTCTCTCATCTCTGCCTCTGCCGGCACGGGAAAAACCTACCAGCTGGCCTCCCGTTACATCGCCCTGCTGATGTTGGGAGTGGCTCCGGAGAAAATTATTGCCCTGACATTCACCAAAAAGGCTGCAGGTGAATTCCGTAGCCGAATCCTGCATGCTCTGGCAGAAGGTGCATGTTGGAAGCCGTCGGAAAATGATAAGCATGCCCGCAATCCCTTGTCTGTCCGTGTTTGGGAAATATGGAGCGGTCATACGCAAACATCCCGTTTCGAGTGTGAAAAGTTGGCCAACGATACCCCTCTGTTACCGGCGACTGTAGCATTGGTGAAACGAGCTGCGGCAGAAGGAAAATTCCCGGAGGAGCTGTATGCCGACCCGCAGGAGCAAGAGTTGCGGGATTATTTTCAGCTACCGGTACAGGATGCCGCTGAGTTTGGCAAGTTGTTGCAGAAGGTGATTCAGGTGATGTCTAAACTGGAACTTTCCACAATTGACAGCTTTTTTAACACACTGGTTGCTTCCAACAGCCTGGAATTGGGTGTTAACTCTGTTTCTGCTCTCGATCCGGCGGATGTCGCGAAAGCTCAGCGTGCGACGTTAGATGACTATCTGGAATCCCGGACGAAAGAACAGGTCAAACGTGAGGAGTTCCTGAAGCTTTTTGCCGTCCTGACTGGAGGTAAGGGTACAAAAACGATTTCCCGTTTGGAAAAGGAACTTCAGAATCATCTTTCCCTGTACCGGGAGAATCCGTCGGCAGATGCGTGGTCGGATGTTTCTTATTTCAGACAGCAGTGCGCCGGCGAATTTGAAGTGCTGTCGTCGGAAGAGGCGGAAGATTGGCAAAAACGGGCACGGGAACTGAAACTGTTGCTGAAGGAGTTTGACGAAAATGATTTTCCCCGTAACATTTATTCCGGGCTGGGTAAGCTTTCCCGGCAGGAAGTCCCTCTTTCTGCGACGATGGAGAAGTGGCTGACCAATCTGGAGCTGGTGGAAGGATATGAAATTCTGTCCGGAGTGGAGAGGGTGGAGGCTCTGGCCGCATGGTTGAGAAAGAAGCTGCCTGCCAAGTGTCTGTACGATGCGCACATGCGCACGCGCAGCCTTTTCTCCCTGCTGCGTGATTATGCAGATGCGTATGAAAAGCGTATCACCGTTACAGGAGAGTTCTCGTTTGATGACATTGCGCGCAAAGCTCGCAAGCTCATGTCTCTGGATTGTGAGGACGAAATGGTGGATGACTTTGCCTATTGTCGGGAACATCTCGCCATTCGCACCGGAAAGAAATACCAACATTGGATGCTGGATGAATTCCAGGATACCTCTGATGACCAGTTTGCAACCCTCTCCCCGGTGCTGGAGGTGATTGCTAATGATGCCGTGGCCGGAGAAGTCAATTTCACCGCTTCTTATCCCCGCCCGCTGCCGGAATCACTGCTTCCATATCATGTGGATGCAAGCTATTGCGTGACAGATGGCAGCATCTTCGTGGTAGGGGATGATAAACAGGGTATTTACGGTTTCCGTACGGGTGAAACCAAGGCATTTGATGAGCTTAAACATGATACGGCATGGAATGTTCCCGTGAAGGAGAAAAGGCTGGTCAAGAGCTATCGCTCCTCACCTGTCATTATGGGCAGAAATGGTTTTGTCAATGAGCTGTTCCGGAAATTGCAGCCCGTAGAGCAGAAGGGAGCAGGGGAAAATGCTGTTGATTTGGAACCTTTCACCGAGCATGAAACGGCAAAGGATATTCCCGGCTATGCGGAGGTGCAGGCCATTGCTCAGACAGAGGATGAAAGCGGAGAGGAAAAGAGTATGAAAGCCTGTGCGTTTGATGCTGTTTGCCGTGTCATGCGACGCTTGACCGTTGATGACAAGACTCCCATAAACGGAATGAGTATAGCCGTGCTGACCCGCTCCAACAGCGATGCAGAGGCTGTGGTGAATCAGCTCCGCAACGATATGCCGAAACTTCCGGTGTTGTTGGTTAAAGATACGCTGGCTGCCACTTTCTGCCCCTTGGGCGAAATGCTCAGCTTCTTCTTCCGCTGGCTGTTGCATCCTCATGAAAAAGTGGCTCTCAATGTCGTGAAAGCTTCATTTATGAGCTATATGTTCGACGAGGTTGAGAGCGATAACGCGGTGTGGGCGGATAGGAGACAAATGCTCGACGAATTGGGATACACCCGTGTGTTACAGGGCATTTTTCACAAACTTTGCGAACAAACTGACTATCAGGCGTTGTCGATGGAGCAGCAGCAAGCTCACCGAAAGTTGATGCGTACATGGTTAGATGCTGCGCGAGCTTTTGATGCTACGGGTGGAACTCTGGCTGCATGGGTACGGCGGATTTCCTCTCTCAGCTCACAGGGTATGGCTTCTTCCCGCTACGTGCAGGTCATGACTATGCACAAGAGTAAGGGGCTGGAGTTTGATGCCGTCATTCTTCCTTTTCTCTCCTCTGATGCCATCGATAACGAAAGCGATATGGACTATTTCCGCTCTCCGGACGGTCGTTCTCTGCTGCTTGCACCTGCCAACAAAGAAGCTCGGGCTCAGTATTGGCCCGGAGCTTTCACCGGGTTGACCAATGTCTGGAAACGTCGCAGCAGCCTTGAGGCATACAACCTATTGTATGTGGCCGTTTCACGCGCTAAACATGCCAACTATATCATTTGCCACGGAGCGGAGTTGCTGGAAACGAAAACCAGCAATAAAGGTGAAGTGAAGGAGATTTGGAAATCTGCCGCCCGTTCTATCGGAGGGCTTATTCGTTGGGCTTTCGGCGGCTCTCTGGGTAAGCTGTCGGAGGATGAGATATTGTCCCCCATGGGAAAGGAAAACTGGTATGAATATCTGAACGACAAAACCGCTATGGCTCCGGAAACAACTCCTCCCGTCCCCCTCGGTGCTGCCATTCCCCGCCGCAGAGTGGTGAACCCCTCATCCCTTGTTAAGGCAAAGGTTCGGCAGAAAACGGAGAGACAAGCGGAGCCCGCTTCCCGCCGCCCCATGGAAGAAGACGCCGCCGATTTCGGCACAGAGGTGCATAAATGCTGGGAAGAAATCATCTGGCAGGGTGAGAAGAAGCCTGAGTGGATGAAGCCGACCTCATCCCGCAACAAATATCAGGAAGTCGTCTATCAGGCTCTGCAGCAGCCGGAGGTGGCAGCGCTCTTCACCCGTCAGCCGGGGTTGGTGGCCTACAATGAACAGTCGATAGATGCCATCGATAATGAGAAAAACGAATGGTTTTCCGGCACTATCGACCGACTTGTCCTTACTCACGATGCCGCCGGCAACGTAACCGCCGCCCATATCATCGACTTCAAAACCAACCGCCCGGTGCCGAAAGAAGGATACACTGATTTCTACACTTGGCTACACGACCACTATGAAGCCCAAATGAGCGCCTACCGCGAGCACATAGTTGAGGCTTTTAAGCTTCCGCACAGAGCCATCACCCTCACCCTCATCTCCTGCCCCGGTGATTACACCAACCACCCGGCCAGAGTAGTGCATTATGCAGAGCCAGGGTTAACGACATAGAAAATAACCCGGAGTTTCGCCCCCACCCCCCTGCAGTGTGCGCAGATGCCATGCTGCGGGGGTGTGTGGGTCTGTTTCAGATTTGCTGGTGCTCAAGAGACCTCCAGATGACAGAAAAA
>CAYYKC010000111.1:0-7182 GCA_964471605.1 uncultured Akkermansia sp.
CAGAAAGCGCTGCCGGAGCGCGGCCCCTGCATCATTCCCCAGCCCCGGAGGAGTATCTTCTTTTCCATTTCAGAGAATCCTTTGCGAGCGCGAAATGCGGGCAGCATTTTGTTGCGCTCGTGGAATACCCGCCGGTGATGACAGGGTTGTTTCCCGGTGCGGCGAAGCAGAACGGGCTCTACCTGCTGCCGCAGCGGAGTGATACCTATCGAGGACCCGTGGAGGTAAGTATCGAGGAGCATCGAACCTCCGCGCAGAGTCTGGCAGATGCGGATGCCCCGTTGTTGCGAAAACTTTACCCCGGCGGAGCTCTTTTTCTGCCCACGGGCAGTCTGCCGTTCATCTGGCAGAATGGCTACATGAATAAGTATGTCCTGCGGGTGCAGCATGCCACCGCCGACAGGGTGGAAGTGTGGGAGCAGATGCTGCGCCAGCTCTCCCGTCTGGATAAGACCAACATGAACATTCTGTCCAGCACGACCCTGCTGCGCGAGCTGCATCAGCTGGAAATCATCCAGTACCGCTTCCGCGTGTGGGTCACTCTCGGCATCTCCGCCATCATCTGTCTGCTGCTCACCAGCATCTCCTCGCTGGAGTTCCGGCAGAGCGAGTACATCTACGCGCTCATCGGCAGTTTCGGCATCAACCGCTTGCTGCTCTACCTCTCCTTCATCGCCGAAAACGTGGTGCTGGTAGCCGCCGGGTTCTGCGGAGCGCTCGCCGGGCTGTGGGGCGTGCGTGGTTATATCACCGAAACGCTCTACAAAAGCCCCGGTATCACGCTGACGCTCTGGGAGCTGGAGGATGACATCCGCACCTTCCTGCTGGCCTTCGGTATCTGTGTGCTGGTATCGAGCATACCCATCCTCTTTGCCATTTTCCGTCCGATAGGAAACGTTCTGAAATAATGATGAAAAGCCCATACAGATTTCTCCTTTTACTGACTGCAATTCTGGGCAGCGGATGCTCCGTGGACAGAATGCTGGATGAAGCCCGCGAGGAACTGGTGCAGACCTATGACAAACTGCCCGCCTACGAGAGCCTGCCGGAGCGCACGCTGAGCTGGCGGGAAGCATGGGCGATGGTGGAAAAGAAAAATCTGGAGCTGAAACAGGCTGTGCAATCTGTGGAGGAAGCGAAAAAGAATCAGAACCGTGTGTTCCGCAACCTCATTCCGCAGGTTAACCTGGGCTATTATTACAGCATGGCGCTCTTCGGGGAGGATGACGGCATGAGCGGGCGTAGCGGAGAGTTCGATATCAACATCATCTTCAGCCTGCCGGAGCTCATCAACCTGCCCATCGAATACTATACCGCTGCGCTGGCCACCTACAAGGCCGAGCAGAACCTGGAACAGAAACGACGCGAACTCATGGCGAGGCTCTACCAGTTCTACCGCGAGGAAGAAATTCAACGGGCGACGGAGCGGGCAGAGGATGACCTGTGGCAGGAAGATGCTGAAACCAACCGACAGACCCTGCAAAAGCAGCGCGAGCTGCAAGGGCGCGAGCGCTGGCACAAAGTCTGTGCCTTCCTGAATAATTATGAAGCACGCTGGCAACTGCACCCCGGCGGAATTCCCCGCATCACCCCGGAGGATTATCGGGAGAAGCTGAAACGGCCCGGGGATGTGTCCGTGACGCTGGCGGCGATGGAGCTGGAAGCCTCACGCTTGCGGAAACTGGGCATTGCGCTGGATTATTGGCCCTCGCTGCACATGAACTTTTACAGTCCGACGCTGTTCAACATGAGTGGCGGCAACATGGGTGGCTTCATGAGCGCAGAGGATGTGCGGCTGGATATGAACTCATACTTCTCGCTGGACACGCGGCTGACGACATGGGATGAGTATCAGGATGCCAAAAAGCAGCACGAGCTGCTGGTGCAGCAGCTGAAACAGAAGATGTACGAGCACCGGGAGAAAATCGCGCTGCTGATGCGCAGCTGGAAAGAATACGGTGACTGGCGGCAGGCGATGGAGGAATATGTTGCCTTTCGCCGGGCGCAGGGAGCCACCGACCCGGAATCTGCGCGCAAGATGCACGCCGAGGCGGTGAGCATGCAGAAGAGCATTCTGGATCAGGATAGAAAGAACCTTGACCGCGAGTGTGCGCTGATTCAGGAGTACGGACTGCTTCGGGATTAAAAGGATGCCGAGACTCTGTTTGACCGGATGGAGAGAAACGGAAAAAATCCCTCAATCGTAAATCCTGATAAAGTCTTATTTTAAGCGTTTTAAGATTCCCGAAGTGTTAATTCATTTCTTTTTGAGTCGGTACACGTAGTATTGGGCGATGGGCCAGCCGATGATGAGGCCGGTCAGGGTGCCGGGCCAGGGGAAGGTGTCTTTGAACATGCCGCCAACGGCGGTGCCGATGGCGGTGACGAGGATGATGACCTGCGTCACGATAGACCAGTGGCACAGGACACGCAGCATCCGATTGGTGACCACGCGCTGTTCTGCTTCGCGTTCTTTGAGGAGCTGTTCCCACACGCTGCGCGGGATGCTCAACATTTCTTCATCTGTATTTTGCTTCATAAGCTGAGAAAGAAGCACCTCCGGCAGAAAAGAAGCTGCCGGAGGCGGGTTGGGAATGGTTATCTATCGATGAGCCTGCATGTGGGGTCAGGAAGCCTGTTCTTTGGCCTGCTCGGTAGCAACGGGTGTCTCTGCTGCGGCTGCTTTGAACCTCTCGAACACGCCGCGCGGGTCTTCCGGAGTCTCGCGAAGGGCATCAAAAATGCGGTCGCGCATTTCCAGTGCAGCCTTGAATGCGGCCTCCTCACTTCCGTACTGGCGGTCAGAGAAGTATTTGGTGAACTGATTCCACTTGCGGCAGATGCTCAGTCTCCATCCCTGGAAAGAGGTTGTCTCATAGGTGTAGCGGGTGATATTGCGTTGTGTCATTGTTGTTGGGTGTTGGTTTGGGTTATAGTTTAGTTGGGTTTTTGTGTATATCGGGTGCTTTCTGCATCCGGTGCGCCTATCATGCCACGTGTTACCGTTGGACGCAATCTAATTTACTAATTGTTTATAGTTAAGTTAGTTGGATTGCAATGTGGGGCGGAGTTCATGACCTTATCCGCATAAAATAAAACACTCACAGATCCGTGAAGATTCCTGTGAGTGTCTGAAACAAGAGTGGCGGGTAAATCAATCGCCGCTCTTGAGCACGTTGATGAATGCCTCCTGCGGGATGTTGACCTTGCCGATGGCTTTCATGCGCTTCTTACCCTCTTTCTGCTTTTCCAGCAGCTTGCGCTTACGCGTGACGTCGCCGCCGTAGCACTTGGCCGTCACGTTCTTACGCATGGGGGAGATGCTCTCGCGGGCAATGATTTTGCCGCCGATACAGGCCTGAATGGCCACGGTGAAGAGCTGCTTGGGGATGACGTCCTTGAGCTTGAGCGCAATTTCGCGTCCCTGCGCCTCGGCGCGGTCACGGTGCACAATCATGGAGAACGCGTCCACCGGTTCACCGGCAATCATCATGTCCATTTTCACGAGCTTGGCAGCCTGATAGCCATCGTACTCATAATCCATGGAACCGTAGCCGCGGGTGGTGCTCTTCAGCTTGTCATTGAAGTCGACCAGAATTTCCGCCATGGGCAGGCGGCAGGTGAGCATGACGCGTGTGTCGTCGATGGTTTCCGTGTGAATCACCTCGCCGCGTTTTTCCATGACAATGCGCATGATATCACCGATGTAGTCGCTGGGAATCATGATGAACACCTTGACCATGGGCTCACGGATTTCCTGAATCTCCTGCGTTTCGGGCAGCATGCTGGGGTTGTCTACCATCAGCTCAGTGCCATCGGTCCGGGTGACTTCATAAATCACGGATGGGTAGGTGGAGATGACATCCATGTTGAACTCGCGG
Organism: uncultured Akkermansia sp.; assembly: GCA_964471605.1. Classification (GTDB taxonomy): domain Bacteria; phylum Verrucomicrobiota; class Verrucomicrobiia; order Verrucomicrobiales; family Akkermansiaceae; genus Akkermansia. The sequence continues at coordinate 3,882 of CAYYKC010000111.1, forward strand.
CGCAGGCGCTCCTGGATGATTTCCATGTGCAGCAGGCCGAGGAAGCCGCAGCGGAAGCCGAAGCCGAGAGCAATGGAACTCTCGCCCATGTAGGTGAACGCAGCATCATTAATCTGCAGCTTGGCCATGGCTGCTTTCAGACTTTCATAGTCGGCAGAATCCACCGGATAGATGCCGGAGAACACCATGGGACGAATCTCCTTGAAGCCGGGCAGGGGCTCGGAGCAGGGGGCTGCCAGGTTGGTGTAGGTGTCACCGATTTTCACATCCGCAGCGGACTTCATGTTGGCGATGATGTAGCCGACATCACCTGTTTCCAGATAGTCGACAGCCTGCATCTTGGGCGTGAAAATACCCACTTCCTTCACCTCGTAGGTCTCATCGGTGGCGAAGAGTTTCACCTTCATACCGCGCTGTACTTTACCGCTGACCAGACGGACATAGGACACGACACCGCGGTAGGCATCATACACGGAGTCGAACACCAGCGCGCGAAGTAAATCATCCTGCGGCTCGGCAGGCGGGGGTACGCGCTTCACCACGGCTTCCAGCACGTCTTCGATACCGATACCGGCCTTGGCGGAGCAGTGGATAGCCTCCTCATGGGGGATGCAGATGACATCCTCCAGCTGGCGATAGACTTTGGGCAGGTTGGCGCTGGGTAAATCAATCTTGTTGATGACGGGAATAATTTCCAGCTGCTGGTCAAGTGCCAGGTGCATGTTGGCCAGAGTCTGGGCTTCCACACCCTGTGCGGCATCCACAATCAGGACGGCACCATCGCAGGCGGCCAGAGAGCGTGACACCTCGTAGGAGAAGTCCACATGTCCCGGGGTATCCAGCAGGTTCAGGTCATAGGTGTTGCCGTCCTTGGCCTTGTAGCGCATTGTCACCGGATGGGACTTGATGGTAATACCTTTTTCTCGTTCCAAATCCATGGCATCCAGCAGCTGATCCTGCTTGTCGCGCTCGCCGATGGTGTTGGTGAACTCCAACAGACGGTCAGAGAGAGTCGTCTTGCCGTGGTCGATGTGTGCAATAATGGAAAAATTGCGTTTGTTGCGGATATCCGTAGCCATGCGCGCGCAAGGATACGCGCCTTTGCGGCCGATGTCAAGCAAATAACGCTTCTGAGGTCATGAAACCGTCGGCAAGCTACGCGGCTACCTGTATCAGTCTGCCCGCCCGTAGTCGTCCGTGAATCGCTCAATATCCTCCTCGCTCAGGTAGTCACCATATTGAATTTCGATGACCAGCAGAAGCTCAGAGCCGTCATTGGCAAGTCGGTGTACACTTTTGCGGGGAATCATGACGGACTCTCCGGCGCGGACGGTAAGGTGTTCGTTATCCTTGGTGACGGAGGCAACACCCTCTACCACAATCCAACGTTCAGAGCGGTGTTGGTGACGCTGGAGGGAAATACGTTTACCGGGCAGGATTTCAATCTTCTTGACAACAGCATGAGGGAGCACATCGTATACAAGCCAGTTTCCCCAGGGTCGCTCATCACGGTCTCCGGGTTTATACGTATTGACGTTCATGTTGCAGAAGATGAAGAGGTGTTAAAAAAGAACGACCGGAAGCGGTAATCCGTACCGGTTGCTCAGGTGGTCAGCTCATGTGCTATGGATGCGCATTCTCCATAACAGGTGGGCGCTTGTCAGTGTTGACTCTACTCCGTCAGAGAAATGAATGCAAGGTAATTATCTGTCATGATGGCCCGCTTATTCATATTGGCGGGCTTTACGGCGGGCAGTACGGAGACGTTCACGCTCAGCGAAAGCTTCCTTGCCAATGTCGGATTCGCGGTCAATGTCGCGGGCAGCTTCCAGTGCGGCAATGGCTTCCAGCAGCATCGCCTCTGATGCCGGGGTGTGGGCTCCTTTATAGGCGTTGGTGTAGCGCAGCATGAGGAGAGGGTAGAGGCAACGGTAGCCCAGCAGCTGGCGGTCATGCGCCGTGGCAATGCTGTGGTTCATGAGGGTGCGGCAACTGACGATGCTCAGCTCAATGACTTCATCGCTGAGGGGCTGCGCGAGGTTGAGCCGGGCAAACAGCAGATATTCCTTGGCCTGAAAGCGTCGCACGGCACACTTGGCCTCCCGGTCTTCTCCCTTTGCTACGGAATGAGCGGCAGACAGGCTCTCATCTGTCAGGATATGCAGGGGGACGGCGGCGTATTCACCATCCTCATCCGACAGAACAAGGCTGGGCAGGTGGGTGATGCCCGCGCGGATCGCTTTGGCCGCCTGAACGGCCTCGTGCATGTTGCTGCATTTGCTCGCCAGATGGATAAATTGATAGTCTGCCTCCGGCACGGCGCGGCGCAGCGGCTCAAGTTTTTCCTCCACAGCGGCGGGCTCCATGCCTTCCGGCAGATAGACCGTATAGGTGTCTGCTGACAATACGGCTGAGCCGAACATAAAAGCTGCAACTGTAGAGAAAAACGCTCTCATTCTGCGCGGCTGATAGTGATGCGTTTGAAGCGAGACTCGCTTTCCTCTGACTGGGTGACAATGCCGGGGATTTCCGCCATGGCATTGTGGACGAGTCTGCGCTGGTAGGCGTTCAAACGCTCCATCATGAGCGGTTTGCCGGTTTTGAGGACACGCTCGGCTCTCGAGCGTGCGCGCCGCAGGAGCTTGGCCTCCGCTCTCTCCCGGTAACGGTCGCAGTCCACTCTGACTCTGGGCGCATCCTCCCACGCAGCCTGCACCAGCCTGTTGATGAGGTACTGCAAATCGTCCAGACGGTCACCATCCTCGCCGATGAGGAAACGCGCATCGGGGCTGGATATCATGAGCAGGATCCCGTCTTCGTACGCTTCCGTCTCAAGAGTAAAACTGAATCCCAGCGGACGGAGAATGCTTGTGGCGGCATCCGTGCTCAGTTGTGTCAGTCGTTCCGTGTCAGACATACAGGTGCTACGCAGCGTGTGTTACTCGTCTCTGCCCAGGAAGCGCAGGAGGTAGAGGAAGAGGTTGATGAAGTCCAGATACAGGGAGAGAGCCCCGAGAATGGCACCCTTGCTGCGTTCCTCTTCCGTGCCGTACAGCCCTTCCTGCAGAAGTTTCTGTGTGTCGTAGGCGGTGAGGATGCTGAAAAGGATGACACCGGCGGCAGAGATGATGAGCTCTGTCATGCCGTTGCCCCAGAACGCATTGGCAATACCGGCAATGATGAGGCCAATCAGCCCCATGATCAGACCTCGTCCCCAGCTGCTCATGTTGATTTTCGTCATCGCACCGAACAGAGACATCGCGCCGAACATACCGGCGGTGCAGCCAAAGGTAAGTCCGAG
>CAYYKC010000112.1:0-7060 GCA_964471605.1 uncultured Akkermansia sp.
TAGCCACAGTACCACGGCCGGAGATGGAGAACACGTCCTCCACGGGCATCAGGAAAGGCTTCTCAGTCGGACGCTCAGGCGTCGGGATGTAAGCATCAACGGCATCCATGAGCTCAAGGATAGCGGCGGTAGCATCGGGATCGCCTTCCAGAGCCTTCACGGCAGAACCCTTCACGATGGGCAGGTCATCACCGGGGAAGTCGTAGGAGGAAAGAAGTTCACGGATCTCCATCTCCACGAGCTCAGCGAGTTCAGGATCAGCAAGGTCCATCTTGTTCATGAACACCACGATGTAGGGAACACCTACCTGGCGAGCAAGCAGGATGTGCTCACGAGTCTGCGGCATGGGGCCGTCAGCGGCGGAGCAAACAAGGATAGCACCGTCCATCTGGGCAGCACCGGTGATCATGTTCTTCACATAGTCAGCGTGACCGGGGCAGTCAACGTGAGCATAGTGACGTTTTTCGGTCTCATACTCCACATGTGCAGTGGAGATCGTGATACCACGCTCGCGCTCCTCAGGAGCGCCGTCGATCTGGTCGTAAGCCTTGAACTCTGCCTGACCCTTTTCTGCAAGAACCTTGGTAATTGCAGCAGTGAGGGAAGTTTTGCCATGGTCAACGTGACCGATCGTGCCCACGTTCACGTGGGGCTTGGTGCGCTGGAATGATTCTTTGGCCATAATAGGAATTAATTTTGGGCTGCTTATTCTTGCATGAGTCAGAAGCTTCTGGCGGGATTTGAACCCGCGACCTCATCCTTACCAAGGATGCGCTCTACCCCTGAGCTACAGAAGCATGGACTCTATCACCGCCCCGAGGGGCGTAAAAGCGGGCGAATTATACACAACTTCCCCCACCCCGTCAATGATAATTTCTTACTTTTTTGATTTTTTCGTCTTTTTTTCGAAAAAAATCAGCTTTTTCTCCTTTTATTCGGGTCAAACAGCTGGAAAGTTAGCTTGAAATCCCCTTTGGATAGGTGCAAACTGACGGCCTATGAAGACACTGACTATCCTGTCTGTCGCCGCCATGATGGCCCTGCCCACTTTCGCAGACGACCACAAGGCGGACGCCGATAAAGCAAAAGAATGTGCAGCCGAGTGCAAAGCCGACTGCAAGGGCAAGAAGTGCAAAACTGACAAGCTGCCGCAGGAGTGCTGGCTCGATATCGAGACCATCACCCTCGAAGCCGAAAACGGCGACCCGCTCGCTCAGTATACCATTGCCTACCTCACTGACCAGGGCGTCAACATCCCCAAAGATGAAGCCAAAGCCAATGAGATGTACACCAAGGCCGCTCCCGGTCTGATGACCGCCGCTGCCAAGGGTCACCCCGCTGCCGCATTCGCGCTCGCGCACATGTACGCGAATGGTAAAGGTGTGGAGAAAGATGCCAACAAGGCCGCCCAGTACCACAAATGGGCCAAGCATTGCTGCAAGGAACGCAAGGACGGCAAGAAGGACTGCACCCCTGATAACAAGGACAATCAGATGCAGCAGGCCGTTGATGCCGCCAATGCCAATTCTGCCATTGACCAGAACTGATTAACCCCGGCAGATCTCCCTGCCCAGCCCGCCCGGAATTGCAAGCCGGGCGGGCTTAAAACATGGGGTAACCCGCATACTCCGGCGGATACAGCCTTTCGTTTTCCTGCACCCATACACTCAAAACCTCACTCGCCGCAGGGCACATCTCTGCCCTGCCCTCACCCAGCGGTACCAGCATCACCCCCATATACGATTCTCCTTGGGCAGCGGGGGCGAAGAAGAATTGCGCCCCGGGTTGCACTTCGGCAAGTCGCCGATTCAGCTCCGTGAAGCGCGATAGAGGGATCTCCCCCTGCGTGGGAGGCATTGAAAAGGCATGGGCACCCTCCAGGTTTTCAAAATAAGCCAGCTCATAATTCCCCGTGTATATCAGCACGGCACGCAATCCACAGAACAGCAGCCAAGCGGCCAGCACTCCCATATATATCCTTTTCAGCAGCTTCATTTCCCGCTCCCTTCTTTCTCTTCGCATTCAGCAAGCCATCCTTGCATCACCGTTTGCCAATCCGTTTCAGGGGTGTCGCATCTCCACGCAAGCGCAGGATACACATGCACCAGCTGCAAACCTCCCCCTTCCGTAGGCACAGCCAACATACATTCCCGGCAGAAAAACAAGGACACATCCACCCGCCATATCAATGAAGTCGTCTCCTTCAGTTCCTCATTCAGCTCAGCCACCCTGGCTGCTGTCAGAGCATGCTGCGGCAGTGGACCGAGAACGATATATTCCACCTCACTCGCCGCCGGTGCACATGAAAACGATAAATTACCGATAATCCACACCAGCGGAGCCAACAACACCCAACCAACCACTTTCAGAAACTTCACCATACACCGCCAGCCTATCACGACATCACCCCGAAGTCAACCGACCTCCATCCCTGTAACTCATTTGTAACACAAGCGACATATATCCGAATTCTCACTATGGACTTCTGACCCAACTTTTTTTCAGAAAAAAGTTGCGGATTGACGGCAAATGTGGATTATATTGAGTAAATATGATGCATATTCCGTCCAATCTCCTCGCCCCGGTGATTCTACTCACGGTCGGGTGGCTCATCGCGGGCTGCAGAATCCACTCAAATGAACCGTCACTCTGTCTGACACACGAACAAGCACAACAGGCCTGCGAAGGCAAGCGGCGGAAACAGCCGGCCCCAAATTGGGATAAACTCTATCATTTGCAGGGAGTGTACTGCTACGATTACGAACGACCCGACAATGAGCTCGACAGCGGATCCCCTAATCTCATGATTCTCCTCCCGCAATACGCAGGAAAATACCACTACGGTGTCACCGTCATCACGGTCTTTCAGGATCATTTCCTGGAAGACCCGGAAATGGAGTGTGCGCTGAATCTGGAACTGCGAGACAACACCCTGCTCACTCAGGATAATCGATATACACTTACCTTCAAACACGATTCAACAGGAAAAGTCACCGGACTCATCAAAAAATATAAAGGCGATCCTACCGAATATCACTTCCGAAAATGCATCGGCCACCACGATTTCTGATAAGTTCGGGCAGAAAGAAGCGCCACGCTTGATTGCTCCTCTCAGCGGCACACGCTGAGTTCTTCTCTTTGATGAACCGTTGAAGAACGGGGCTTGCGCCCCGTGGTGAAGAACTCCTGTCGATGACTTGCGCTGGATATCCTGATGCAGCGCGAACAGCGCAATGAGTTGCCCTGGCTGATGCCGCAGCATGCGGTGGAACTGTATGAAGCATGGCGGCGCGGCGAGCTGGCAGAGGCATTCCCGAATGCCCCGCCGCTGGCTTACTTCAGCCGTGCACCTAAGCCTGCGGATGAGCGTATGCAGCTGGCGCAGCTGCTGGCCACGCTTAAGACGGCAGGGTGGCAGACTACGCAGGAAAAGGCCAGTGAGCTGATGCAGATGGATGTTGAACCTGTGCCCGCAACACCGGCTGCGCCGATGATGAACACGGCATCCGATGAGCCTGCTCCCGTGGTGAACCGCAGACAGAAGAACCACCGCTGACGGGCGGTGAGCTTGCGGCATTGCGTGCGCTGGGTGGCGGGCTGGATGCAGCCCAATTAGCGGCAGATGCCCGCTATGCTGCTGAAGAGTTGCGGAAGGCGGTGCGCCCGGCATACGCAGGCGATGTGGCGCAGATGACGGCATCAAATGGCAGCTTGCTGGATGCCTTACTTGCCACGAATGCAGGCCCGGGGGGAGAGAATTGCCAAGCGCGAAGTGCTGAAACATGCCGCTGCCATCCGTCTAGCTGGAAGCCTATCACGATGCCAAAAACGATAAAGCCGCAAGAAGCCCGCGAACGATTAGCAAAAGGCGTGCGAGTAAAGAATCCATTGGGCGAAGATGTCACGCTAAACAATGAATTGCTGAAGCACTGGGAAAAAGCAGGCAAGAGAGAAGACATGATAAATGACCGTTTGTCAGCATTGCCGCTGATTGAAGAAGTAGTGAAGAATCCGGCAGAGATATGGGAAAACAATAACGGGAGCCGTACCTATCTGGCCAGCGTTATTGACCCTTACCGCCAAAACGGAAAAAGCTACACGGTGGCATTTACGCAGGAAAAGGATAACACCGTACTGGAAACGTATCACCTTAATTCAAACAACGCAGCAGGAAAAAGAAAAGGCAAGCAGCTATATCCCTAAAGGCCGGCAGTCGCGCCAGGCACTTGACGCCGCCCCCCTGTGTTACCGAGTCATTAGCAGTGCCGCCTGACACGGGAACGGGCAAGGATAAGGTAACGTAGCCCAGGGAAAAAGTCAACCACAAAAAGAGAGAAAAAGCAAGAAACGCATTAAAATGGCTTTTAAGGGGCTTTTGCCGCCTGTGATGGCAAAAAATGTACGCAAGCGCCCTGCAAGGAGTGCGCGGAGTGCCCGCGAAAGGCAAGAAAGGAAGAATCACATGAAAGAGATTTCGGAAAATGAACTTGAGGGGCAGGAAATGCCCGGGGATGGCTGGTTCATTATTGAAGCAGCGGGGCAGCATTCTGCGCGGATAGATGGGCAGCGGTTCATGCAGAATCTGACGGCGGAAGTGCTGGCGGGGGTGGCTTGCTGACGGTGCTGGCGGAGAGCGGCAGCGGCACGCTGGCGGGGTCTGCCCACATGGAGGCTTTCCGCCAGATTGCGGCGAACGATGCCATCAGCATTGCCGAGTGTATCAACCGCCAGTACGTGCGCCGCCGCCTGGCGGCTCAGTTCCCCGGGCAGCCGGTGCTGGTGTACTTCACGCTCACCCCGCCGGTGATTAACGACCGCGCCTCCACGGTGAACATGCTCTGCCAGCTGGCCGGGCAGCGCTGGAGGGCTACGGATGAGGCCGTGAGCGAGGAAGTAGGCGTGGAGGTACACACGGAGGAGAAGCCGCCGCAGCCTGTGACGAACACCAGCCCGCACACCCTCGGCACACCGCCTGCCGAGCCTGTGCTGAATGCCGGAGAGATGCCGGAGAAGCCGAACCGGGAGGAAGAGCCACCGCTGACGGAGGACGAGCTGGCGGCGCTGCGATTGCTGGGCGGCGGGCTGAATCCCGGGCAGGTGGCAGCGGATGCGGAATACACCGCCGCTGCCCTGCGCGAAGGGATGGTGGCCAATTCCTGCAATCAGTACGGGCATGCATCCGACTGCACCGGTGTCGGTCAGCATATTCCGAGACACGGAAAAGAGGGACACACGAAGCCGCAACGCAAGGAGGAACAAAAGCGCACGGAAGAACTTCCATCTGATTCCGTCAGTAAGGTTTTAACTGATTCGGATGGTCATCAGTACGTAAGAATTCCCAACCATGTGAAAAGCTGGGAAGATGCAGAAAAGATACTTTCTGCAAAAATAGACCTTGCCGTGGACAAAAAAGGGTCGCGTATCAAAGGCGTTCCCGGGAAGGGGGTACTGGCTCCTGGTATGAAACAGGAGGTGTTTATAACCAAGCCGAGCATGAAGAGCATGCTTAGTGGTGCACATACGCGCCGGTCATCTAACAAAAAAGCCCACTTCTCTGCGGCTGCATCAGCCGACCAATTATGGAGGGTTTCAGTATTTAAGAGTGAAGAGCCGGATTCGAGAACAAATAACCCTAATCTGAAGATTCACAGACGAACCGCTGAGATGAGAATAGGGAAGCAATCTTACCAAGTTCTGCTCACTGCGAAAATTTACAGTACGAAAAACGATGTAAGCGAGCTCCACATGGTGGAAATTATAAAATGAAGAAGCCGCTGACAGTGCAGTTTATTCTATCCACCCGTGGTAGCATAGAACCATATCAGCGGCACGCCAAATGTAGCTCACAACAAGCAAAAAGTCAAGCACGAAAAAGCAGAAAAGCAATGAAAAAAGCCCCGAGCAAGACCCGGAGCCTACGGCCAGACGATACGGGGGCGGTCTTCCCTCTATCTACGGACTCCGCCCCACTGGTTGTTCCTGACAGGCGGTGGTCTGTTGCACGACCGGACTTTCAAGGTAGTGTAGAAGAAGGAAAAAGTCAACACAAAATCAGAAAAGCAATGAAAAAAGCCCCGGTCAGGAACCGAAGCTCTACGGAAGGATATCACGGACGTTACGTCCCAGATTACAAAAGGCAGCTGATGGCGGTTGCGCTGACCCCGGTTGCCCTCCGGACTTTCAAGGTAGCGTAGAAGAAGGAAAAAGTCAACACAAAATCAGAAAAGCAATGAAAAAGAACATCGGACACAAAATCGGCAAGCTGCTGGCGGCACCATTTCTCCTGATAGGGGTATTGGTGGCGCAGCTGGTGGCCTATATAGAGGATGAATATGACCCGTATGAATAAGGGTTGAAGTACGATTTTCAAGGAATCAAGCCATGAGTGCGAGTAACTACATCCGCGTGAAAGAGCTGTTGGGGCTGAGTAATCGGCTGCGGGCGGCACAGGGGCGGCCGAAGAAGATTTCATCAGACAAACTGGCAGAAGTCACTCTGCATGGAAAACGCGAGAATGACAGAGGTAATGATGTGACCATGGAGCACAAGGGTGTGCGTGTGGTGATGACTCCGGAAAAACAGCCAACCAAGAAAACAGACGAGTCTTTAATCCCGAAAAAAACTAATGACCGAATAGTCGGAAAAAACTGGTATGCCCCCCGCAAATAAAAAAGCCCCGAGCAAGCCCCGGAGCCTACTGACAGGTAACACGGCGCACGTGCCCAGTTTACTTGCAGAAGATTTGGGTTCCACCGCTGCAAGGTGCTGTCAGGAACTTAACGATAGCCAGGAAGCAGGAAAAAGTCAACACAAAATCAGAAAAGCAATAAAAAAGCCCCGGTCAGGAACCGAAGCTCTACGGAAGGATATCACAGACGGCCAATCTCAGGTTACACACGTCATCATTCCGTCCTGGATAACGCGGGTGCCCTCCGGGCATTCAAGGTAGCGCAGGACAAGCAAAAAGTCAACCACGAAAAGAGAGAAGAGTAATGAAAAAGCCCAAGTGAAAAGTGTAAAAACAAAAGCAACGCCCAAAAGTCTCCCAAAAAGTCTCCGA
>CAYYKC010000113.1:0-7011 GCA_964471605.1 uncultured Akkermansia sp.
CGCTGGGTGGAAACTTGGTGTTCATATTTTACAGAAAGAAGTATACACCAGCTTTCAGTGAAAGAAAACGCGAATACAAACGTATAATAACGTCATTAATTTATTATATATCAATCGACCGTTTCATGTTATTATCCCCGTCTTCATTTGATAGCATATTAAACGATTTCGCAAAAAACCAAACAAGCTTATAGATAGACTTTCAACACATTACATCAACATTCAACAATCAATACAACTTTTCCGCTTGCCATATCAGCTTGAATATGATAGTGTAGAACAAATCATCCGCATGACGCGGATAATTCTTTATCATCATGAATGCGAAACACATACTGTCGCTGATTGCGCTTGGCGTTGCTGCGGCACAGGCAGGCGAGCGAGAGACCTTCGATTTCGGCTGGAAGTTCAAATACTTCGGCCCCAATGACCCGGCCGAAGCAGGTTCACCGACCTGGACAAACGGACACCAGGGTGGTCATCCCGCCTCCAACGCCGTGGACGGTAATCTGGAGACCCGTTGGTGCGCCCGCGATCAGAAGCACGGGCACAAGCTGGCTATTGCCCCCGGGGTCAAAGAAAAGGTCAAGTTGTTCATGATTTACTGGGAGAAGCCCAATAATTTTCAGATTGATATCAATGTCGTCTGCGAGGATGAAAGCAAAAACTGCAAGTTCAGCTTCTGGAACGGAGGTCAGGCGGCCAGCTTTGTCGTGATGCCGGAACCTGCCACCATCCGCTACGTCATGATAAGCGTGAACGATGGCACGAGCATCAGCCAGTGGGCCAGCATCCGCGAAGTGCTCTTCACCGATGCCAATGACCAGCCTCTTAAGGTACAACGCGGGCCGGGTGCTCTCACTCATGGTCAGGTAAATATCGATGAAAGTGACTATAAACCGGTACAGCTGCCGCATGACTGGGCCATTGAAAGTCCCTTCCTGGAAGATGAACCGAATGAGACAGGCAAGTTGCCCTGGCGCGGCTGGGGCTGGTATCGCAAGGATTTTGACGTACCTGCTGATTTTGACAGTTCAAAGGATCGCTGGTATCTGGATTTCGATGGCGTGATGGCCAATCCGCGGGTCTACGTCAACGGCAAGAAAGCGGGAGAATGGGCTTACGGTTACAATTCATTCCGCGTGGATATCACCCCCTACCTGAAACCGGGCGAGAAGAACCTGGTGGCAGTTATGGCGAGCAATCTGGCACTCTCCACTCGCTGGTACCCGGGTGCAGGCATTTACCGCCACGTCTGGTTGGAAAAGACCGGCCCCGTGCATCTGACCAAGTGGCCCACATACGTGACCACACCGGAAGTGACGAAGGATTACGCAACGGTACGTGTGCAGACCACGGTAACAAACACCAGCCCGGAACCTGCCGAAGTTACCGTGATGCAGCTGGTTGAGGGCTCAGCAGCCGTGCCTTCCACCATAACGCTGGCTCCCGGAACGGAAGCCGCTGTGGAGCAGGAGCTCCGGTTGCCCTCTCCCCGTCTCTGGAGTTGTGAATCGCCCAATCTCTACAAATTGGAGACCAAGGTGCTGATGAATGGCTCCATCATTGACATGAGGGAAACCTCTTTCGGTGTACGTACTGCGGAATGGAAGAAAGAAGGCTTCTTCCTCAACGGAGAGAGGGTAAAGCTCAAGGGCGTGTGCGAACACCACGACCTCGGCGCACTCGGCTCCGCCTTCCACGAGCGGGCCTACGAGCGCAAGATTGAGATTCTCAAGGAAATGGGATGCAACTCCATCCGCATGACCCACAATCCCCCTGCCCCGGAGGTGTTGGATTTGTGCGACAAGCACGGTATTCTTGTGATTGACGAGCTGTTTGACATCTGGAAGCGGCAGAAGTATGACAAAGTGAACGGCTATCACCTGTACTGGGATGAATGGTGGAAGAAAGATGTGCAAAACTTCATGCTGCGTGACCGCAATCACCCCTCCATCATCGCCTGGAGCGGAGGCAATGAAATTTCGGAGCAAACAATGTGGGATGTCGAATCCATACGTGCCAACAAGGACGGACGTTACAAAACTCAGGCTGAGCTTGATGAAGCCGTGCGTTATGCCGAAAGCATCAACAAGCTCAATCTGGACGTGGCATTTGCTCTGCGCGATGAAATACGTAAATATGACGTGACCCGCCCCTACACCGTAGGCTGCAATGATGCAAGTGCTTATACCAATGGCTTTGAAGGATCTGTCGATGTATACGGTTTCAATTACAAGCCGCATCTCTATGCACAATTCCGACTCAAGCACCCGGAGATGCCCTACTACGGCTCGGAGACATGCTCCTGCGTCGGCACCCGCGATACCTACAACTTCCCGCTGAACTGGAAAGTGGGCGGCGGCTACTTCCAGCCGGGTGCCGTGCCTCACCAGGTGAGCGCCTATGGTCTTGCCAGCACGCATTGGGGCTCCTGCCCGGACATCGAGATGCATGCCCACACCAAGGCTCCGGATTTTGCCGGCGAGTACGTCTGGACCGGGTTCGACTACATTGGCGAGCCGACCCCCTACAATCAGGACGCCACGATTGAAAACAACCTCAAGCATCTGCCGCAGGCAGAGCGTGATGCCATCATGCGCGAATACGAAGCCATGGGCAGCAAGGCCATCGCCCGCAGCTCCTACTTCGGTATCATCGACCTGGCCGGCTTCCCGAAGGATATCTACTACCTCTACCAGAGCCAGTGGAATCCGGACAAGGCACAGGCTCACATCCTGCCCCACTGGAACTGGCCCGGCCGCGAGGGACAGAAGACACCCGTCATGGTGTTCACCTCCGGTGATGAAGCCGAGCTCTTCATCAACGGCAAGAGCCAGGGGGTCCGCAAGCGCGGACAGAGCCCCACGTTTACGCAGAAGGATGCCTCACTCGTGGTGAGCAAGAATCAGTACCGCTTCACCTGGGAGGATGTCGTCTACGAACCCGGCACCGTGGAAGTAGTCGTCAAGAAAGACGGCAAACACTGGGTCACCGCCAAGCGTGTGACTACCGGCAATGCCGCCGTTGTTACAGCTACTACAGACCGCGATACCATTATCGGTGATGCCCGAGACCTGTCGTTCATCTCTCTGGCTCTGACAGATGCCGCAGGTAACGTCGTACCCACGGACAGCCGCAAGGTAAGCTTCAGCATCGAAGGACCGGCAGAGCTGGCCGGTTTCTGCAACGGCGACCCGACCGACTGGACCTGCATGCAGGACAAGAACCAGCGCTTCTTCAATGGCCGACTCCTGGCCGTGGTGCGCGGCAAGCGCGGCGAAAACGGCATCGCCACCGTCACGGTGAAAGCCGATGGGCTGCCGGAAATCAAGGTACCCGTCACCATCGAGCCGATGAAATAAGCTGATGCTTCAGCATCTCTTCCGGTCCCCTGTCGACCATGTGTGTCGGCAGGGGATTTTTCTGTTTCAAGTCAAACGTTCCGGAATAATGAAGTGAGGCAAAAGAAACATCAAAGCATTCTGATTTTGGCAAAACAATGGTATCACGCCATGTTGCAGGGCAAAGGATTCGCGAGTCGTAGCTCAATCCTCACCGGAGGCCTCCTTCTCCATGATTTTTCCGGTTGAATCTACGAAATCCAGAGAAAAAGACTTGCAAATCTCCAAAATTTTGTCAAACTGTTCGTGTGGTTGCGTAATGAGTAATTTATAGTTTTTGACACATTTATTATACCACAAATCAACAAGTTATGCAATCACTAATCTTTTTTTATAAGATTTAGTTACAAAAATTTAATTATACCAACGCGTACTCATTTTATAAAAATTCATCATATTACAATAGAGGCATCGCACGCACACTTTAGCAGTTATGAAAAATCTTTTACTCGCAATAGCAGCATGGGCATTTACCTTGCCGGCAGGTGCCAAACAAGACGAGCCGCACTCATGGGAAGCGCCCAAAACCATCAGAAAAAAGGAGGATGTTTTATCGGTTGTAGAGAAGATGTCCGCCAACATGAACGATGCAGTTTCAATAAAGATCAAGGGCAATCTCACGCCAAAGGATATATTTGACAATTTGAACCGCAGGTACTATTTTGACTACGCGACCGCCTATTGGTACTACTATGGTTCCGGGTCCATCACATTCATCATCCAACCGGCAGACAACGCAGTTCTGGCTGCCGCCTTCCATAAGCGAAAATTAAAGAAAAAATTGACGGACGCAGAGGCCCAAGCTCTTCAAATAGCCAAAGATTGTATCAACCGCACCATCACCAACACCATGACTCGTCATGAAAAAGTGCTGGCTCTGCACGATGCCATTGCAGAAATGTGCGATTATGATCACGCCAACACGGAAAACCAAAGCTGCGTGAGCGTGCTCCTGGACGGCAAGGGTGCCTGCGGTGCGTATGCCCGCACCTTGTGGCTCATGCTCAACATGATTGATATTCCCTGCCACATCATCCAAGGGAGCAACAACGATGCCGGCCAATCCCCCCACGCTTGGGCTCTTGTGCAGATGGATGGCAACGATTGGTATCATGTTGATGTTTGCAAAGATGATAACGACAACGTGCTGACTCATTCTCTTTTCGCCGTGACAGATAAAGAAATGGCAAAACTGCACAATTGGAACAAAGCCGCCTACCCCGCAACGCCCACAAAATCCCGCCAGCAAAATACTTCGGCAAACACTTCTTCCATCATCATGGAATAAGCTTCGCCCGGCAAAAGAATACCAAAGGCAAGTTTGCAGCGGGGTTCTAGCAATCGGGTTTTTCTTCTTTGCTGCGTTGGAGCGCATTCATGTAGCCGGCAGTCACAATGCCGGCAGGGAGAGCCACAAGAGCTATGCCCAGCATGGAGGAGATCATGGCCACGCAGCGGCCCACCAGCGAGACAGGGTACACATCACCATAGCCCACAGTGGTCAGTGATATCGTGACCCAGTAGATGGCATCGAAAAAGTTACTGAAGGTGTGCGGCTCAACGTTGAAAATGACGAGAGCACAAAGCAAAATGTAGCCCAGAGCCAAGTAGCCCACCGTGATGAGCGAATCTCGCGTATCGCGGATGGTGCTCATGACCAAGCGCATGTTGCGGGAGTGCTGTACCACTTTGAAAAGGGCCAGGACACGAAGCAACCGCACCCCGCGCGACAAACGGAACAAGCGAAAGGAATTTTGCAGGAAGGATAAGGTCGACAAGATGGACAACATGTCGACAATAGCAAACGGCGTGAACGGATGCACCAAGAAGGGCTCCACCCCCTTTTTACCTGAGCGAATATCAGCCGTGAGCCAATGCAAGATGTAATCCACTCCAAAAAGCAACACGACTAACATATCAGTGATACCAAAAAAGGAGTAATCCTCCTTGAAAGCCAGTGGCAACAAGCCCAACATCACCACCTACTCATTCCTGTGCTCGATATATCGCTTTTGCTACTTTTGTCAAGATAAAAAAAGCGCGCAATTTTTCGCTCGGCATGTAATTAATAATAAAACGCGACGCATAAATGTAAGCGTATTGCCTCAAAATAAAATCGAACCCAAGGGGGTGGTTGCCTCAAAATAAATCGAACTTTAGAATACTCGGTTTTTAGAACTATTCAAGCTCAAAGTTACCTTGGTGCCCAACACCCTAGCAGGGTGGGTTTGGGAGGGGCGGCAATGAGCCCCACGTTTACGCAGAAGGATGCCTCACTCGTGGTGAGCAAGAATCAGTTCCGCTTCACCTGGGAGGATGTCGTCTACGAACCCGGCACAGTGGAAGTAGTCGTCAAGAAAGACAGCAAACACTGGGTCACCGCCAAGCGTGTGACTACCGGCAATGCCGCAGTTGTTACAGCTACTACAGACAGCGATACCATTACCGGTGATGCCCGAGACCTGTCGTCCATTTCTCTGTCTCTGACAGATGCCGCAGGTAACGTCGTACCCACGGACAGCCGCAAGGTAAGCTTCAGCATCGAAGGACCGGCAGAGCTGGCCGGTTTCTGCAACGGCGACCCGACCGACTGGACCTGCATGCAGGACAAGAACCAGCGCTTCTTCAATGGCCGACTCCTGGCCGTGGTGCGCGGCAAGCGCGGCGAAAACGGCATCGCCACCGTCACGGTGAAAGCCGATGGGCTGCCGGAAATCAAGGTACCCGTCACCATCGAGCCGATGAAATAAGCTGATGCTTCAGCATCTCTTCCGGTCCCCTGTCGACCATGTGTGTCGGCAGGGGATTTTTCTGTTTCAAGTCAAACGTTCCGGAATAATGAAGTGAGGCAAAAGAAACATCAAAGCATTCTGATTTTGGCAAAACAATGGTATCACGCCATGTTGCAGGGCAAAGGATTCGCGAGTCGTAGCTCAATCCTCACCGGAGGCCTCCTTCTCCATGATTTTTCTCTCTAATTTTTCGATGCTCTCTTCTAATTTCGCAATATTGCGACGGCACCCATCAATACGAAGTTGCAGTGCGCTCACAGCTCGATTGATGCCATCATAGCGTTTCTTTCCATGGCTCGGCAATTGGTGAGAAGCCCTGTACATCCTACCATCAAACTCACCTCTCCAATAATGTCGGCAGGCACCTGTCCCCTGAGGACGACAGTTCGCGTGCCACCCCCTGCATTCGTTGTGCAAGCTAATTTTAAATTCGTAAAATCGTATTTGGTGCTCAAAGCGCTGTATACTCACTCGCAATCTTTCTATTTTTGTCTCCATATCTTCAATTGACGGTTCCTTGCGTTTATGGGATATCGCGGCGAGATTACAATGGATTCCCCACACATTATCACCTGATAATGTGATAAGTAACAGAATCATCATGGCAACAGAACAACCCATTTTGATACTCATTTTATAAAAATTCATACTCATCCCTGCGCTCAATATATCGCTTTTGCTACTTTTTGTCAAGATAAAAAAAGCGCGCAATTTTTCGCTCGGCATGTAATTAATAATAAAACGCGACGCATAAATGTAAGCGTATTGCCTCAAAATAAAATCGAACCCAAGGGGGTGGTTGCCTCAAAATAAAT
>CAYYKC010000114.1:0-6907 GCA_964471605.1 uncultured Akkermansia sp.
CGCAGGCGAAACGGCGTTTCCTCGTTGGGTTCGATTTTTTTTGAGGCAATGCGTCGGCCCAAAAATGACGCGGGACGGATTTTTTCTGCTTCACATCGCGAAAAATAGCGTTATAATGCCCCTGTTCACGTTTTTTTTACAGATATGAAAATTTGGCTCGATGGTAAGCTGGTTGATCGCGAGGAAGCCAAGGTTTCCGTTTTCGATCATGGAGTGTTGTATGGAGATGGTTGCTTCGAGGGTATTCGTTTTTACTCCGGCAAGGTGTACCGTCTGCAGGAACACATCACGCGCCTGTTCGACAGCATGCGTTATCTGATGCTGGACCTGCCCTGGACCTACGATGAGGTCTGTGCCGCAACGGAAGAGACCGTTGCAGCCAGCGGTCTGGAGGATGGCTACATTCGTCTGGTGGTGACCCGCGGTGTGGGTGATTTGGGACTCAATCCCCGCAACTGCCCGAAGCCGAGCATGTTTATCATCGCATCTTCCATTGCACTCTATCCCCCGGAGATGTATGAGAACGGCCTGAGCCTCATCACCAGCTCCTATCGCCGCGCCAATCCGGATGTGAATTGCCAGCAGGTCAAGAGCCTGAATTACCTCAACAGCATTTCCGCCAAGATTGAGTGTGTTCAGCAGGGCGCAGGCGAAGCCATTATGCTCAACTCCAACGGCAACGTGGCGGAATGCACGGGTGATAACATTTTCCTGGTGAAGGACGGTGTTGTCATGACTCCCCCGCTGACGGAAGGCGCTCTGGGTGGCATCACTCGTCATGCTGTGATGGATATCTGTGAGGAACTGGGAATCCCCTGTGTGGAGCGCGTCATCAACCGCTTCGATGTCTTACGCGCGGATGAGTGCTTCCTGACCGGCACGGCGGCAGAGGTGATTGCTGCCACCAGTCTGGATGGCCGCACCATCGGTGCCGGTGTGGCCGGCCCCATTACCAAGCGCATTCTGGCTCGCTATCAGGAGATTGTGCGCCTGTAACCCATCTTTCAATCGGAACGGTAGCTGCATCCGCTACCGTTCCTTTTTTTGATGCTGTTGGCATGGAGATATTGTACGAGGGCAGATTCCTGAATATGGTCAGGGAAGGACGCTGGGAGTATTGCGAGAGGAAAAACTCTACCCCGGCGGTTATGATTTTTGCGCGCACTCCGGAGGGGAATATCCTGCTGGTAGAGGAGTTCCGCCCTCCCATCGGCAGACGCTGCCTCTGTTTTCCCGCCGGGCTCAGCGGGGACGAAGGCCCCGAGGCGCATGCTGATGCTGCCCGCCGCGAGCTGTTGGAAGAGACCGGGTATCGGGCAGGGCGCGTACGCTATCTCTTCACCGGTCCCTCCTCCCCGGGGCTTACCTCTGAAACGCTGCACTTTTATCTGGCCGAGGGGCTGGAACGCGTGACCGCCGGCGGCGGGGTTGACGGGGAAAATATCACCGTGCACGAAGTCCCGGAATCCCGAATTACCGAGTGGCTGGCAGAGAAAACGGCGGACGGTGTTGCCGTTGACCCGCGCATTTACACCGGACTGTATTTTCTCTCCGCGAACTGAATTGCGGATTGACAGCACCGAGGCTTTCGGGTATGTTGGATGGCGTTATGGCAGGTCTTATCATTGCGCCCAAGGCGCGTATTTTTCACGGTCACGATTGGGTGTACGGCACAGAGGTGAGGGCGGTTTTCGGTAATCCGAAAGCAGGGGATGTGGTGCTGTTGAAAGATCAGCGCGATCGCTACCTGGGCTCTGCCATGTATAACCCTCAGTCGCAAATCGTTGCGCGACGTTTCTCCCGCCGTAAACAGGATTTGGATAGAGACTTCTTCGCCCGCCGTATCTCGCAGTCCATGCTGCTGCGCGAGCGTTATCTTCCGGGGGAAGAAATGATGCGCCTGGTCTGGAGCGAGAGCGATGGCTTGCCCGGCTTGATAGTAGACCGTTACAAGGACGTCTTGGTGGTACAGACCCTTACTATGGCCATGTATCAGCGTCTGGGACTCATCAGAGACATCCTCGGTGACCTGCTGCAGCCGCGTTGCATTCTGGTACGCAATGATTCCCCCATGCTGCTGGCGGAGGGAATTGAGCCGGAAACCTATGTGGCCGCCGGTGAGATGCCGGAGCCTTTTGTCGGCACGGGGCGTGGTATCAAATTCCTTGTTGACCTGTCCACCGGGCAGAAGACCGGGCTCTATCTCGACCAGCTGCAGAACTATGAGGAAGTGGCAAAGTTTGCTCGTGGCCGCCGTGTGCTGGATTGTTTCTGCAATCAGGGCGGTTTTGCGCTGGCCTGTGCCAAGGCAGGGGCTGCGAGTGTGACCGCTGTGGATATTTCTGAGGATGCCATTGCGTCCGTGCGGCGCAACGCAGAGCTCAACGGGGTGCAGGTGGAGGCTATCGCAGAGAATGCGTTTGATTTCCTGAAGCGGGAGAGCGATGCCGTGCGCAACGGCGCAGATCCCAGATGGGATATGATTATTCTGGATCCGCCCAGCTTCACCCGCAACAAGAAAAGCCTCAACGGAGCCCTGCGCGGGTACAAGGAGATTCACCTGCGCGCCATGCAGATGCTGCCGGTGGGTGGCATACTCTCCTCGTTCAGTTGCTCGCACCACATCAGCTCCACCCTGTTCCGTCAGACCATCTGCGAGGCTGCCGTTGACGGACACAGCACGTTGCGTCTGGTGGCAACCCACGGCCAGAGCCCTGACCATCCCGTGCTTCTTAATATTCCCGAAACGGAGTACCTTAAAGGCTTTACGTTCGAGATGGTTCCGGGTAGATGAAGAATGCCGGAATAATGTTTTTTTGAGGTGGACAAGACAGCGTCCCGCCGCTATAATGTGCCGCACATCATGCTGAAGCGAAGCTACAGAACCCAGGAAAGTCTGGTGCGCTATTGGGCGCAGCAGGCCGTGGCTCTGTGTGATGATATTGACGATGCCTCCCTTCAGGAACCGGCGCAGCCCGTGCTGCAGAATATCCGGCTCCTCAATGCTCCACGCCGGATAATCGTTATCGGTGGTGCCCGCTGCGGTAAATCTTCACTGCTGGGGCACATGGTCGAAAGCGCTGTCCCCGCCGCCGCTGCGTGGGAAGGTAATTATGTGCGCTGGCGCTTCCGTTGTGAAGACGGCGATGCAACTGCTTCTCGCTTCCTTCCCATTGATTCGCTGGAGGGATTGGAACTGGTGGATACGGTGGATTGCACCCCGACTCCCGTTCAGGATGAATTACGAGATCTGATTGCCGGCTCGGATGTGGTGATAGCAGTTATGGATGCCCGCGCATCCGGACAATCGCCGGCATGGGAACTGCTGGCCTCACTTTCCGAGTCAGAGCAGGCCGCCTGCATGATAGCGCTTACGCATACGGATACCATGCCGGCGGCTGAAGCGCTGGAGTTGAACGACACCATGCGTCAGATATGTCGCGAGCGTTTGATGCGTGCCATTCCCGTGTACCAGGTCTGTCCCACCTCTGCACAGGGGGTGGAGGTGTTTACCCGCCGTGTGCAGGATGCTCTGGGCACCCAGCGCGGTGTCCGTTCGGCCATTCGCTCCGTGGTGAATGCCGCTGTGGATTTGATGTATAAACAGGGCAGCGTGCTGAAGGTGCGTGGCGATGTGGCTCGCACGGACAGCGGATTCCTCGCAGGAATTGAGCAGGAGATAGACAACTTCCTGGCGCATCAGATGCTGGGCGTTCCCGCCTGTGCCACCAATTATGCGGATGCCGTTCGCCGCGCTCGTATGCCCTTGCTTCGTCGCCTGCGCCGTCGTTTCGGTTATTTCCTGTCGCCCGTCACGCTGTTGCGTCTGGAATATATGGGCGCCGGGGCAGAGGAATACTTCTGTGCCGCCATTCGTGATGATGTGCTGGACTTACAGCAGGAATCCGACCATCAGTTCATTCATGCCTGCTCGCTGCACTGGAAACATGTGCGCCCGCGTATGAAACAGACCCTGGAGTGTGAAATAGGCGATTTCCCGGAGCAGGATATAGCCGCCGATTTGGAGCAGCTCCGCTCCGGATTGGCACATGACCTGCGCGAGCCCTTCAAACGGCAGCAAGTGCGCTCCTCCCTTGGCAAGTTCTTCAAGAGTCAGGCCGGATGGATGCAGGCATTCATCGTCATCTGTTGTTTCCTGATAATGGTGGCAGGCCTTCTGGGCTTTATCGGTCAGGATGTGCTCGCCATCGGTGCCATTGGGGTAGCGGCCTGCGTCTGGCTGGTGGGTTCCATGGCTCATCTGATTACCTCCCGTGGCATACGCCCGCTCGTCAATCGGGCAGAGGGCATCATCTTTGACAACCTCAAAATCAGAATTCAGGAGCTGGTGAAAGGGGTGGTCGTTTCCCGTGTGTCGGCCTATCGCCGCCTGTATACAGCCCCCCGCCGCAAGGTGGCGGAGCACGAGGCAACGCTGCAACCCCTCATGGATCGCCACAGCGAGGTTTATCGTCACCTGCGCGCCGCTTCCCCGCATCTGTGACGCTTTCTCGGATATCGTTCAGTCATGCAAGCCGACCTCTTCACTCCTCATGGTTCCTTCCGCGACCCACAGCCGGAGTCGCAGAAAGACAGCATGCCGTTGGCCGCCCGCATGCGCCCGGAATCGCTGGAGGAAGTGGTGGGGCAGCAGCACCTGCTGGCTCCCGGCAAGCTACTGCGCCGCGCCATTGAAACAGACCGTTTCTCCTCCCTCATCTTCTACGGCCCTCCCGGTGTGGGAAAGACCACGCTGGCCTATGTGATTGCCCGCTCCACGAGCTCATTCTTCGTGATGCTCAACGGCGTGGAGTCCAACGTGAGCGAAATCCGCGACAAAATTGCGGAAGCCCGCACCCGCATGTCGCTGCACGGGCAGAAGACCATCCTCTTTGTAGATGAGCTGCACCGCTTCAACAAGGCTCAGCAGGATGTACTCCTGCCGCATCTGGAGCGTGGTACGGTGCGCTTCATCGGTGCTACCACGGAGAACCCTTACTTTGCCATCAACTCCGCCATGCTTTCCCGCTCCCAGATTTTCCCGCTGGAGCAGGTGCCGGACACGGATATCGAAGCGCTTTTGAAGCGTGCTCTGCGGGATGAGGAAAAGGGATTGGGGCAAACCCCGACCGAAGTGACGGACGAAGCCTTGTCGCATCTGGCTCTCAAAGCCGACGGTGATGTGCGAAAGGCTCTTACGGCGCTGGAGGTAGCCGTCCTGTCCACCCCGGCGGCGGCTGACGGTGTGGTGCATGTCGACTTGGCGGTGGCTGAGGAATCCATCCAGAAAAAAGCCGTTAAATATGACCGCGCGGGTGATGGACACTACGATACTATTTCCGCATTCATCAAATCCATGCGCGGCAGCGACCCGGATGCAGCCCTGTATTGGCTGGCCTACATGCTCAATGCAGGGGAGGATATACGATTCATCGCCCGCCGACTCGTCATCTGTGCCAGTGAGGACGTGGGACTGGCCGATTCCAACGCTCTGCGCGTGGCGCTTTCCGCCGCGCGTGCAGCAGAGATGGTTGGCATGCCGGAGGCTCGCATCCCGCTGGCTCATGCCACAGTCTACATCGCCACCGCACCCAAGAGCAACTCGGCCTACAAGGCCCTGGACGCGGCGTTGAACGATGTGCGAGAGGGGAAAACTCTGGCTGTGCCTGACCATCTGGCGACTCCTACCCGCAAAAAACTGGCACGGCTGCGCGGCGTTTCAGAGGAAGCGACGCAGTATAAATACGCCCACGATTACGGCGATGACCATTTCGTGCCGCAGGCCTATCTGCCGGAGGGCAGGGTGTATTACCATCCCACCACCAACGGCATGGAACTGAGAATCTCCGAGCGCATGGAATACCTGCGCCAGCGCCGGCAGGAGCAGGAGTGACACTACCTCTCCGTTGTGGTGGCAGAGGGCATGAGTGATTCTGCCCGGCTTCGGCTTTCTGCAAGCGTTGGACATGTTCCGTTGTCATCAGCAGCTGACCATGCAGGCAGACGATGACATAGAGCAGTCGTTTTATCCATCTGTTTATGAGCAAACACACGTTATGCCGCAACAGGCAGAGGCGTGTCAATCTTTTTGTCTTGCCAAGCCGGGGATAAGGTGGTAGGATGTCCGCGCATCCTGCTCCGGTAGCTCAGTTGGATAGAGCACGAGCCTTCTAAGCTTGGGGTCCCGCGTTCGAGCCGCGGCCGGAGCGGTTCATCTCGCCACCCGATTCTTTCCTGAACTCGGGTGGTTTTTTTTGCCTCACCGGAAGAGCATTTCATCAAAAGAAAAATCCCTCAAGTGCATGACTTGCGGGATTTTTTAACGGACAGGGAGGGATTCGAACCCTCGGTACGGTTTTGCCGTACACACGATTTTCAAATGTTGAATGGTGGCGTGTAATGGGTTGATAAATGAATGAAATAAGGAATTGCTCTAGTTTTTCTCTTGTTTAGCCTTGTCGGTCATGCATCTATGAGGTGGGGGTGTTGCTCCAGGATGCGCAGGAGTTTGCTGGTCGCCCCATCCGGGGTGCGGATGCCTTGTTCCCAGTGCCGGATGGCGGCAAGGGAGAGTCCCAGTGCAGCGGCAAATTTGCTCTGGCTGAGCCCCAGCAGTACCCGCAGGGCTTTGATTCGTTCCGGGGTGAATTCTGTGTCTTTCATGGTGGAAAGAGGGGTAAGAAAAAGCCACCGGTCTGACACCCGGTGGCTTAAAGGAGGTGAAAAATGATATTTTAACACCACAAGACGGCCTTATTTAAGCAAAAAAAAGTGTTTTGTCAACTCTTTTTTTTATCGCCCCCCTCCTGTGTCAGCAGGAGAGGGGCTTTTTGCTAGGGCAAACGCATTTCGATGAAAAGTGTAAAAACAAAAGCAACGCCCAAAAGTCTCCCAAAAAGTCTCCGAA
>CAYYKC010000115.1:0-6825 GCA_964471605.1 uncultured Akkermansia sp.
TTAGCGACCTGAATCTCCAGAGAGTATGACACAACTCAAATGCGTTTGCCCTGGCCAGAACAGCATTACTATCAGCAGAACTTCCCAGAATGAGGCTACTGCCTTCAGCCAAATTCACCTCACCATTAACGGTGATTTGTGTAGCATTTGAGTTGATGATGTGCGCCGCATTACCGGAGGCAACCGCTACATCCGCTTTCAAAGCATGAGACCGAGTATCAAGAGTCGTGTTGTTTGCCAGATGAACGGTGGAGTCGGTAACCAAGGCATTATCGGAAGCCAGCGCCAGCGTGCCGCCGTCCACATAGAAATGGTTCAAACCATTGCTACCACCGAGGGAAAGCGTATTCGAACCGGACTTGCGTACATTCTCCATGTTCAGCGTAGCATCGGAGCTCAAATCTCCGGCAGAGGTATCGAACACGAGCGCACCGGAGCCGACAGAATCATCGAATACGCCACCGTTGTCACTCAGGCTCTGATTCACCGTCAACTGATGAGCGGCCACATCCAGCACACCCCCCTCTCCCACAGCAAGGTTACCGGTGACAACCATGTCCCGTCCCAGAGCCAGCGTAATATTGCCGGAGCCGTCATTATCTCTGTGCCCCTGCACCGTTATATCCTCAGCAAAGCTCTCATTGCCCGTCAGCACCACTGTACCGCCGGACATTCCCTGCGCATCCACCACCAGATCGTGGCCGGCAGCCAGCTCAGACTGCACGATGAGCGTGCCTCCGTTAATAGCGCCCAGTCGATAATCGGCCCCGTCAGCCACAGTGATGTCACCGGTGAGATTCACCTGTCCCAAGGCACCGAGAGCCAGGCTGCTGTGTTTCGACATGTCGATGTTACTATCGGCAAAGTTATCTGCCAGCAACAGACCGGACGAGGTGGTCTGCAGATTATTCTCGATGGAGTCAGCTGTTTGTACGGCAAAGGCATTGCCATACTGCAAATCAACCTGAGCACCTCCCAGAGTACCATCCAGCGCGTTGAGCACAACGCCGACACCGGCAAATGTAATCGTGCCGGTGAAGCTGTTCCCGGTATTGGTGAGCGTCACCACGCCGGTGGCGTTTTCCGTGGCACCCAGCACCAGGTCATTATCGCCGGTCAGCCGGAAGTTTACCACCAGATCACCGCCGCCGCCGCCCAAGTGCCAGGCATTGCCGTATGCGGCCAGCTCCTCGGTAGTGCCGAGTGTACCATACTGCACGACCTTGCCAACCTCCGCCCCCAGGAAGAGGTTAGTGTGGCCGCTCATATCAAGCTGTTTCTCGGTGTCCGCAGACAGTGCGAGCGTACCGGTGGAAGAGCCATCCACCCGCCCCAGCAGCTCGCTTCCGCTCTCGCCATGGGAAGCAATCCAGGCATCTGCCCCAACCACCCACTTGTTGTCGGTCGTATCACCCAGAGCGCTTGCCGTTTCACCGATGAGACCGCCGCTGACGAGTTCCTTACTGCCGGTGAAGCCGGAGTTGTCCCCATTCAGCACAAAGATACCCCCGGACGTTCCGGCGGTCACGCTCAGCGAACCATTGCCGGAGATATTGCCCTCATGGGTCGTGGTAGCCGTCGTGCCCTCGCTGAACTCCACCACCATGCTGCCGTCCAGCTGAATATCGCCCTTGTGCCCGTAATAAGCAGCATATTGTGAGGTATCTTCCAACGCCGCACCGCCTTCCACGTATTCATAGCGGCTCTGTACACTTTCGCGCATGGTGTAGGTGGCTCCATCCTCCACCGTCACCTTGCCGGTGAGACGGGCATGGCTACCCAGTTCAAACTCTGCTCCGCTCTTCACCGTCACATTCATGGAGGCATCCGCGTAGTGCCAGTCATTGGCCCGCTCCAGACGAGCAACACTCTGCCCGGTGGCAGACCCCATGCCATGCACCGTGTTGGTACCGACCAGCTGCACCGTACCGCTGCTTACTACCAGGCCGCTGGCGCTGTTGTTGCTCAGGTCGGTGCGAATACTGTTGAGGGTCCAGGTACTGCCGGTTCCTCCCTGATAATCGATAACCAGTGCACCATCCTTCGTATCACGGAAAGAACCGAGGAACGTGGTATTGCCGCCTTGTTTGTAGGTAAGCGTAGACTCCCCGGAGCCGTTGGTAATGACGGCTTCCTCCGTCAGCGCATTGATTGAGAAGCCATCGGCAGCAACATCAGTATTCGTGGTATACCAATCCATGCTGTTACCATTCATATCCAGCGTACCGCCGCCGGCACCGAAGGTGAAATCACGCGCAATCTGCGTCACGTCCGCAATCTGC
The DNA here is from genome assembly GCA_964471605.1 of uncultured Akkermansia sp. Taxonomy (GTDB): domain Bacteria; phylum Verrucomicrobiota; class Verrucomicrobiia; order Verrucomicrobiales; family Akkermansiaceae; genus Akkermansia. The sequence continues at coordinate 2,283 of CAYYKC010000115.1, forward strand.
ACCGTGGCACCCGTGTTGGCCAACACATTGTAGGCTGCATAGCCATCCTTCTGTTGCAGGTAGGTCGTACCGGAGCCGCCCACATTGAGCAGAGCATTCGTGTTGCCGGAGCCGTCTATGTAAAGAGCACCCTCGCCGACTTTGCGCCATTCCGTCATGCGCGTATCGGTATTGCTCAACTGCAGATGCACCTCTGCCCCCTTGTTGATGACATAGCCGGAGTGGTCAAACTGATTATTCTCCGTCCCCTCGGAAGTAATGGTGAACTTCCCGTTGTTAAACTCCGCATAGCCGACACCCAAATCAACGGTATCCGTCAGCACGATGCTGTTTTCCGAACCGGCCGCCGCATCAAAAACGAGGTTTTCCGTGTAGAAGAGGTCGGTGATACCCACCTGCATGCGGTCATTGCCATAGGCATACCAATTCTGCGTATCCTTCAGATCGGACAAGTCCTTCCATGTGTTCAGCCCGGTCCGGACTCCATTGTACGAGGCGAGAACATTCCCTGCCGCATCGGTCACATCACCGGAGTAAAGCGTCGTACTGTACCCATTACCGTCATCAATCGTTTCACCGGCTGTGTTGACCGCATTCAGGTACACCGTTGTCTCGGTGTCCATATCCACATGCTCATTAAAGGATTCCATCTTTTCCAGCGTCCATGCTGTATTACCGGACGTCCAGTTCTTCGAGGGATTGATGATACCTTCCTGAGCGCCGAGGTACTCATACTGCTTCGTGCTCTCGTTGTAAATGAAGACAGGGCTGCCCGAATCACCGCCGCGCACGGCGTTGGGCAATGGATGGGTAGAGGATGCGCCTTCCTGAGCCGTGCCATACCACAAATCCTGCTGCACCACAAAGCTGCCCGACGAACCATACTTGATGACATTGGTCACCGACATGATACCGCCGGTAATATAGGCATATGCACCGAAGGAATTGATAACCTGACCGTCCACCCAATCACCCATGGAACCGCCACCGGCGTGGTAAACATACTCCCCCCACAACTCATCCGCATCCGTTATGGTGCTGACGGGATTCCAGTTGACATCCGTCTGCACCTTGCTCTGGCGCTGCAGCATGTAGTCATGCGAGCCTCCCCACATCCCATCCGGAGCCGTCAGGCGGAACGATGTACCACGAATATCGATAGCCTGATAATTAATTGCGTGCTCACTGCCCACCACACGGTCGCCGTATGAGGCGCTGTTGCTGCCATTATGAGCAACAGTGGCAATGATATTCGGGCCGATGGCCGCATCCGGGCCGCCATCCACTGCGGCGCTGAAGTCAATCATCCCCTGCGCATTGGATATGACGAACGCTTGCTGCCCATCCGTATAGGGAATGGCAATTCCCCCTTCTGCCTGACGAATATGCTCCAGCAGGGCATTCACACGAGCGCCGACAACATAGCGCCCCTTATTCTGCCCAAAATCTGTATACGTCTGCAACAGAACGTCCGAGTGACGAATACCGGCCTGCGCGACGGAACACGCGATAGTCACCGCCAGCGGCAATAATGAAAGCAAACTTTTGCGAAGAGACAGGGGGAGATGCAGTTTCATGGCGCAAGAAGGTATATCAGGATATACAATTTGTAAAGCTCAAATATCGTACGAATAGGACAAAATCGGGCAAAAATCAATCAAAATCGGCATACCTGATACGTGTCCCAAAGATTCGAGACACCTTGATTCACGAATAACGTTTACGAATTAAAAGTTGGCGACTTACATCAAGATTGAAATAAACAAAAAATCCGACAATAAATGGGCTGCATGATACCCCCCGTCAAGGGGTATTTAGCTAAACGTTCACATTTTCAGTGTATAATGGGTATTTTTGCCAAATCTTTGGGACACATGTGACATAACCTCCAAACCGGAAATCGGCTCGGAGGTTTGAAAAGAAGTTCTACAGCTGCTTATCAGCCGGCCAGCACAATCGCGCCGGCGAGGACGAATACGGCGATAATAACCCAGATAATCACCAGTCCCTTACCCTCGGCAGCCTGACCGGTACCCTGCAGGTGGCTGTACTTACCGCGAATCTTGCCCTTCTTCATGAAGCCGTCATAGTTGCGCTGCAACAGCGTGGCTTCCACCTGGCGCATCATGTCCAACAGCACACCTACGAGAATCAGCAGGGACGTACCACCGAAGAACTGCGTCACCAGCATCGGCAGGTTGCCGAACACGGACAGAAGGCTGGGCAGGAAGTAAATAAGCGTCAGGAAGAGAGAACCGGAGAAGGTCAGACGGCTCATGGTCTGGTCCAGGAAAGCAGCCGTGGGAGGACCGGGACGCACGCCGGGAATGTAGCCGCCGGAGCGCTTCAGGTCCTCGGAAATCTGCTGCGGCTGGAACATGGTGGCCACCCAGAAATAGGAGAAGAAGTAAATCATCACAGCGGAGATGATGTAATACCAGATGTCATTCGGAGACAGCCAGTTGTTCACCATGCCAATCACCCAGCTGTCCTGGTCGAATATGGCCTGAGCCATCATCTGCGGCAGAGCCATGATAGCCGTGGCAAAGATAACGGGCATCACGCCGGAGTAGTTCAACTTCAGCGGCAGGTACTGCGTGCCGCCCTGCATCATCTTGCCATGCCCCACCACGCGCTTGGCATACTGCACGGGGATGCGGCGCTGTGCCTGAGTAATGGTCACCACGAGGGCCACCACCAGCACCATGAAGAGGATGAGAGCCACCATGCCGAGAGAACCCAGCGGATTAATTTCCGTGCCGCGCATCACGCAGGTCTTCCATGCCACGGAGAAAGCACCGGGCAGCGCGTGGATGATGTTCACGGAGATGATGAGCGAGATACCGTTGCCCACGCCGCGCTCTGTAATCTGGTCACCAATCCACATCAGGAACATGGTGCCGGTCACGATGATGAAGATGGTGGTCAGCGTGAACACGATACCGGGGTTCATCACCAGGTCGCCCACATCCAGCCCGATGGAGGACGGGTTACGCAGCGTCTGCGTCAGGAAGTAGCCCTGCACCACGGCAATGATGATGGCGAGAATACGCGTGTACTTCGTCATCTTCTGGCGGCCACCTTCCTCGCGCAGCATCTTCTGCCAGGAGGGAAGCACCGCACCCATGAGCTGGGTCATAATGGAAGCGGAGATGTAGGGCATGATACCCAGGGCAAAGATACCGCACTGCTGGAGACCGCCACCGGAGAAGATGGTCAGAATAGCACCGAGGGCGCCCAGCGGGCTGTCACCGTCCTGCGTGGCCTGCTTCATGTATTCAGAGAGGGCAGCCACGTCCACACCGGGCAGCGGCAGATGCACGCCGAGACGCACAATCACAATCATGGCCAGGGTGAACAGGATTCGGCTCCGCAGCTCGGGAACCTTCATGGAGTTAGCAAAAGCAGATATCATGATTTCCGGTTTCTTTTGTTAAGAGGTTATTGAAGAGGGTCGTGCAGCGGGGTGGGAAACCTCCGAGCGGAACAAACCATTCACCATTGATTCAGCATGCAAGCAACGGCGGTCGGCTCAGGAGCGCTTCCACTGCGGGAAGAAGCGGGCATTTCTGCCCCCTGCCCCTTCCCACACAGCCGCCGGACAGCGCTGCGCTGTCCGGCTCTGTGTTGAGATTTGTTGTAATCAGGCCGCCGCCAGCGGCAGGCCCGGATACTCAGGCTCAGGCCTGAGCGCTCTCGGAAAGCACCGTCAGGGTGCCACCGGCGGCCTGAATCTTGGCAGCGACGGAAGCGCTGGCAAAATCCACGGTCACGTTGAGAGCCTTGGAGAGGTTGCCATTACCGAGCAGCTTCACAGCATCGCAGGCACCCTTCACGAGACCGGCTGCGCGCAGCTCGTTCTCTGTCACCGTAGCACCGGCTTCGAAGAAAGCCTCGAGCTGGCACAGGTTGATGATGGCGATGTTGGACTGGAAGCGGGCATTGTTGAAGCCCTTCTTCGGCAGACGACGATGAAGCGGCATCTGACCACCTTCAAAACCGGGACGGATGGAACCACCGGAGCGAGCCTTCTGGCCCTTGTTGCCCTTGCCGCAGGTCTTGCCCAGGCCGGAGCTCTCGCCGCAACCCAGACGCTTCTTGCGATGCTTTGAACCGGGATTCGGCTTCAGTGTATCAAGTGTCAACATGATAGTATTTTCGGTGTTTGGGGGTTAAACTCAGATGGAGGAATCCTTCTTCTGCTTGCCGCGGGCGGAGAGAACCTGGTCAGCCGTGCGCATCTGCAGCATGGCTTCCATGGTGGCCTTCACCACGTTGGCAGCGTTGGAGGAACCCAGAGACTTAGCGATGACGTTGTTCACGCCGGCAGCCTCCAGAACGGAACGCACCTTGGCGCTGGCCACCAGACCGGTACCGGAAGCCGCAGGCTTCAGGATGATCTTGGCACCACCGAACTCGGTGTACACCTCGTGGGGAATCGTGTCGTTGACCACAACCACCTTCTTCATGGCGCGCTTGGCAGCCTCCGTACCCTTGCGGATAGCGTCGGAAACCTCGTTGGCCTTGCCGAAGCCGTAGCCAA
>CAYYKC010000116.1:0-6793 GCA_964471605.1 uncultured Akkermansia sp.
TAAAACAATAGGTTTATTCTGCCACAGATTCTAACAGATCCTCGACATCATTCATGTCCACAAGCTGTCGAATTGCTTTAAGTTCTAGCTTCATGCTGTTGAGCTGTTTTTCAGAAAGAGTAGACTGGTCCCAATAGTAAAGAAGAATTTGCTCAATAAGGGTTTTATGGCTGACAATCATCGTATTCGTCTCGATGTTCCAGAGAACATTGCGCCAAATTGGATTATCAATGGATAGTAAAAACCTAGGGAAGCTAGACAAAGCCTCTAGGAATGTACTGCCTGTGTTGTCCATGACTCGTATTGTGGCCTTTACAAAAGGAAGTAAAGCAATCGGTCTGAATAGAATGTGACCGCCATTTCGATTTCGATAGGGTCTAGAATCCGGATCACCATTTACATATTCCTGTATCTCGGGAAGGGTTTCGATCAGTGCATTCCAGAAAGAGTGACAAATCCCAGAAAATGTAGAGATACTTTCATCGCTAGGGCGGTGACGAATGAATTCCTTAAGCTTTGACTTACCTTTCACGCGGTCACCGTTTGCATTGTAGACATCCATATTTTTTACCATTAACCACAACAGCTGATAATTACATTCATAGAAAGTAATTATGGTTGTAAATGCCGTCTCATTTGTTTCGGGAATGGCTTTGTTTTTTGAATCTAGGATGCGGCCCTGAGAGAACAGCGGATGAGTATCTATTAACTCACGAGATGCAATGGCGACAACATCGTCCTCGTCAAGGGCAATAATGTCTCTCATAGAAACAGGCTTTGCATATCTGTTTAATGTGCTAAAAAGTCTGCGAGAACGCTGCATGCCAGCAGCATCTGTCTTATGCCCGATAAAAATGACAGGAATTTGTTCATCATCATATTCTGGAGACTTGGATACAACTTCTTTTATTCCCTCAACTCTGTGCTGTCCATCAACAGGAAAAATCTTTTCGTCTCCGGTCAATTCAAGAACACCTAAATCATAGAAGTCTTCGCCATTGTCATATTGTAGACGGACCTCATGCCATTTAGGCTGACCATCATATACAGCAAGCACAAGCGCATTAAAAAATCGTTCCTGCTGTGTTTCTATGTAGTGTGCAATGTTTTTATAGTTGCTTGTTATACTTCGCTGAAGCATTTCTTTTAGAAGAATAGAACTGTGCAACTCATTGTCAACACGCTTCACATGTATAGACACGTCTTTAAAACGCATTGTTGCAATATAGTAAACCCAGTCGCCGATAACGGCTCTAATTGCAGGTAATTTCATCCGAATATCCTCCAATACTAAAAAGCATCCCGCATAGCTTGGTTATACACACCAGGGTAACGATCATTGTAAGGCGGTAGTATTGCTTTGATGAGTTCATCCTCAACCGCATCAATTGTTGCATTATCGCTTAGCGGTAAGTACCGTAAATACAGGTGGGGACTCCAATAATGTTTCATTTCGAGGATCTTAAGCCGTTTTGTTTCTGTTGCATATTGTCGTACTCGTTTTCGAAGGTTTTCGGAATCACTAATGTGTGCACGACCAATATATGCTAGATATGCAGGTACTGACGGTATGATGTTGGGCCTTATCAAAAAAAGATAGATGCCACCGGTAGTGTTTGGAACGGTAGATATTTCTGAATTGATTGTTTTAGAATCCTCGGAAAAGTATTTGAACTCAGTCCACGGATTCTGTATTATTTCTAGAAGATGTGGTGGAAATGCTTCCCACTCATTTGTAGGATTTAGAACAAATGGAACCTTATGTAATTTGATGGCTTCACACATATCTAATCTATCCATAGTGCCACGCTTTCTTTTATTTACTACAAACAGATATTAGGCTTAACAGTAAAAGTCTCTGATTATTTTCGCTTTGGAAGGATGCCGTAATCTCCGGATGCATTTGTTCTCAATTTGGCGGACTCGTTCTCTTGTGATGTTAAAAAGCTGCCCAACTTCTTCCAGTGTCTGGGGCATACCGTCAAAGCCAAAGCGCAACCGAATGATTTCTTGCTCGCGGGGAGTGAAGGATTCTAAGAGTTTTTCTAAGTCTTCTCTTAAGACTTTTCTTTCGACAATCTCAAAAGGCTCATCGGTGGTTGCTTCGATAAGGTCAATGGAGAATCTCATTTGACTTTCGTTATCGAGTTGATCCTCAGGGGTAGAGATAGCATCCACGTCAATGTGACCAAGAAGTTGTGCACGAGCAAATCTCAATATGCGCTCAACCTGCAGATCAGACATTTCCGTTTCTTCTGCTATAGCACTTACAATTGTAGGATCAAATGAATCATCTACAATGATTGTACCAGCGTTGTGATTATACTGTAGTAAAACAGGAAAAATCTTTTCCTTGACATGCACAGGACAATAGTACTCCATCCAAATGGGGCTACAGTAGCGATGAATATTTTGCTGGATCCACATAGACGCGTATGACTGAAATGCGGAGAATCCATTCGGATCAAAGTGCTCAACTGCTTCCATCAGACCAATGAAGCTGGCGGACACAGCATCCTCGATATTATAGCTATACTGTTTTGAAACAGACAACGCAATCTTTAGTGCAATTCTGAGATGAGAAAGAACCAGCCGCTCCCGTGCATAGTTGTTGTCATATTGGAGTTGTTCAACTAGACTTTGAACTTCGCCAAATTGAGGAGGTAAGATTTCTTTAACTAGTTCTATCAGGGGCGATACAGCGTCTGACAGAGAAGTTATTTCGCTAAAGATAGCCCCATAATCTGTACGGCTATAATCGGAATATGCGTCTGAATCATCTTCCTGCCGTTCAGGTTCAGTTTCGTAAAGGAGAATGCCTAAAGACTGCAGATTGTCACTGAGACGATCGATCTCAGAAAGCGAAAGAAGGGAGGTGCTGGCAGCGTCCAAAATATCATCAAACGTCAGATAGCCTTTATCGCTTGCTAGAGAAAGCAAGTTCTGCTGACATTCAATAAGCCCGGACATGTCCACACCTCCCCAGGTAGTTAATTGTTGTTTTGAATCTGGCTGCACAAGGTTAGGATGTCCTGATTTGTTTTGCCAGCGTTAAAACGGTCGTGGAACTCTTCCACAAAATCATACATGCGATTAACGTATTCCGCAGGATCAGAAGAGCCTTCAATCAGTTTTTCATAGAAAACCTCAACACCACCTAAAACATAAGCATCAAATAATGCGAGGTCATTTTCATCTTCACCTAAGTGTTTGAATGCCTTATCCATTCTCTTTTCTTCACTAGGTTCGTATTCAGAATCAAGAATAAGAATCAAACGGAAGAGGTATTTAAGAAGTTCAGCATTATTAATCATCTGCTCAGGGAAAATATTCTGATCAGCGATATCACTATTAGTATTTTTAATTCCCTTTCTTTTGTGTAAGAATCCAACAATAGGCGCATTGATATATACATCCAAATTACGCTCAAATAACTTAGCCTTGGCAGTTTCATCGAATACTGCAGTTAGAGCATTTACTTTCTCGGCATGAGTTCCGGTAAAGCGATATTGTTTATCAAACATAAATACGCCTCCTTAGGACAGACGAGTCTCGAACTCGTTAATCTTCTCGAAGTAGTGACGAGTCTTAACCTTAGTGCCGAGATGCTCTTCTGCAAGTTCACCGTCTGTGTCCTTAATAAAGATGATCACCTGTTCTGCGGTTTCAGGAATAGCGGAACAAATAGCTTTGATGCGCCGCTTATCAAACGCAGATAGAGGTGCATCCATAACCAGCGGATAAGGTTCGGAGTATGTTTCATCTCCGTTCAAACGTTGATTCTCACGTGCCATTTTGATGATTGCAGAAATGAATGCAAAAATGACGGCAATGCTTTGGGCAGTAGAGGTTTCTACATCGCCCTCATAATCCGTGACATAGACGGAGATGTTGTAGTGATCATCGATAGTCAAGGACAAACCACCATTGTATATCGTTCTGAAAATCTCATTGATCAAGTTCTCGAGATCTTCCCGAATCTGCTTCTCTTTTGCTTTATACTCGGCATACATTTCAAGATAAATTCGTTCGGTGTATGCTTTATATAGCTCAATCTTTCGATTGTTCTTGTCCAACAGAGAAAGTTCGGAACGGCTATTTTCCTTATGACTTTTTTCTGTTGCCTTTACACCCAAATTAAATGTGATGGTTTTTTGCTCACGCTCTCTAGCGGAAATAATAGCATCACAGGATTTAATCTGTGCGTTCAGCTTCTTAACTTGCTCACGAACGTCATCACCATCTAATTGAGCAGAGATGGTAGCAATCTGATCCTCAATGTCGCTAATGTGATCATCCTGCTGGCTGATTGTGCTAAGCTGTTCAGAAATAGAATCATACATATCGGCATCCTGAAGGAATCGGGATTGCGAATCCTTAACAAATTGGCCAACAGTAACACCAATAGACTGAGGTGGCAAATACTCCAACAATGCTTTGACTTTGTTGTAAGGGATTGTGCCAGGATCTAAGTGAGTTCCACAAATGCAAGTGCCACGGTTAAGAAGAAATTCGATTGTCTTGGCGTGCATTTCAGGGATATCCTTACCGCTAAAGTCACTGTGGGATACAACTTCAAGAGCTCTTTGGACAACGGAGAGCGTAAAGAAGTTCGTCATTTTATTATTGTAAGACTTGCAAATTTGCTTTACAAGCTGTGCCCGTAAGTTTCGTGCGTTTGCGAGCTGCTTATTTAGGTTATCTCGCTCATTCTGCAGTTTTTCACCGTCAGCATATTGCTTGATGTCTTGTTCGAATTTGGCCTTAGATGCCCTAGCTGCACTAAGCTCGTCTTCGACTTCACTTTGACGGGCAGTTAGCTTATCAATCTCTGCTTGCAATGCATCAATTTCTTTAGTTAATTGCTGCATTTTTCCGTCACTGTCACCTTTATATGCCTCGTTGAATTTACCATATACCGATGTTTTTCTCGTGGGAGAGAGATGGTCAAGTGCAGATAGAGTTGCATTCAATCCAGTCAGGTTCTGAACTGCATTTGCGAAATTGCTACTCTTCTTGCCAGTCGCAATCTCTTTGCTCATTTTCTCAATTCGCTCGCCATCAAAGAAAAAGTATCCGGCAAGTTCCTTGGGGATGATTTTCTTGATCTCAAACTCGCACTCGTTAGGTTTCAGGTATTTGGTGTTACCATTCTTATTTTTTCTGGAAATATTTAGAACGGTATTGGCACCAGTAACCTTATTGCTATAGGATTTCTTGTATTCCTGCGTACGGATAATTTCATAGTCAGCATCACCATGGGTGAGGGCAAGGACAACTTTAACGGTGACTTTTTGATCTGGTGTCATTTTTTCCGCAACAATACGGTTCAACATAGTTTTGTTGCTGAAGTCTGTTTCGCCATACAAACACCATGTAAATGCTTGAGCAAAGGTTGTTTTGCCAGTGCCATTGTCACCAATGACCAAAGTTACATTTTGTTCAGGATCGGTAGAAAAGTCGATTTTCTCGTTTATGAACTGACGGAAATTGTGTAACTCTATTGATCGGAGCAACATTGAACTTCCTCCTCTATCATTTTCTTCAGATGCTGAACCATCTGGGCTTCAGACTTGTTTTTGGTTTTCAGATTCAAGCTCTCAGCAAGGATAATTTTGTGCTTTAAGCGCGTTACAAGCTTGCTGTCCAATTCAGATTTCTGTACTTCCATATGGTTCCTCCTTGTCACTGTCTATAAAATCGTAGGGAAGGTTGTAGCAATCACATATGTTCCAAATAAGCTGCGTTGCCTCCATGGAGTTCATAGCCAACCGACCAAACTCCATAACGCGTGCCAATTCGTTTTTAACAAGCGAGAGATCACGCTTCATTTGATCTTCGGTAAGACCAGGAACTTCATCAAGGGGACGTGGTAGCGTTACAAAGTCATATATCTCCGCAAATTCTTTTCCTGTTTGAGGAGACTTTCTAAGTACACGGCCGCGACGCTGGATATACTCTTTAGGATTTGTTGTGCTTGCCAAAATAAAAGCGGTTTGAATACCCGGAATATTTACGCCTTCATCCAAACACTTAATGGCAACAATACCCTGCAAATCATCACCGTCCTTGAAGTGTTGTTTAATTGCATTACGCTCCTCCATGTTTTCTTCGGAGGTAAATTTTGCAACCTTCATCCCTAGCTCGTTGCCAAGAATTCGAGTAACAGCTTCAATTTGCTTAATGTCTTCGGGTTCTGTGTCGGATCGATCCGCATTAGGTGCCATGACAGTTGTAGCGCCGCAATAAATTAACAGCAAATGTTTGTATTGATATGGGAGGATAACCTCTTTTAATCTCTCAAGCTTCAGAGATGCTGCTGCGACAACACGGGATCGCTTGATGGCGAGAATTTCTCCATAACTATCCAGCTTAACTTTTCCATTTTTTCCTTTTATCAGATGTCTAGACATCTCATATGAAAGGTTTTCGTAAGACTGCAGTTCTTCATCATTCAAATGAACGAGAACGGGATAGTATTTGTATGGAGTAAGCTTTTTCTCGTCGATAGCGCGATCTAGCGTGTATACAATGCATTTCTTTCCAAAGAACTTGTACAGTGCTGTAGTGCCCTCTTCATCGCGGTGACGCTCGAGTGTAGCAGATAGAGCAAGACGATATGTAAAGCGATCATCCAATAGTTTGGCATATGTACGAGCACCAAAGTTGTGTGCTTCATCTACAACCAAAAGGATTGGGCTTTTTATTTTGCAAATTTGTTCCTGCACATACGCGTTAGTGAAAGTTGCATTGGTACAAACAAAACAGAAAAAGCGCTTGTCCCTGCGAAGTT
>CAYYKC010000117.1:0-6697 GCA_964471605.1 uncultured Akkermansia sp.
GCAGAACAGGCAATGACCGAAACGCAGGAGCTGTTTGCAAGAGATGAGCAGGGACATTGGCTGATCGGTCGGCTCGGTATTGACGGCGAGTACGGCGGAAAGTATGAGGATATGCTTGATGATCCTCGGTGTGCCGCATGGAAGGATTACAATATCATCGTAGAGACGATCTTCAATGCCAACGTAAAGGCGGGATATTGGGAGATCATTATTACACATACGAAACCGCTGAATAATATTGGTACTGAGATGGTGTACAGGAATGAGATGTAGGAAGGTTGAGAATAGTAGTTCCTGTATAAGGAATAAGAATGTGGTTTTGCAAAATACACTATGTTTGTAAAACCACACAAAATTGATTTGAAAATTTACAAAAAAGTATTGACAATATCAGAAATGTGTGGTATTATGGTGTTGGAAACAAGCTCGATAGAAAATCCAAGGCGAAAAACTTCAACACCATAAGAATTTGTTGTCAGCAGGAGGACGGCATGAAAAAACACGATTCTGAAAACAATGATGTCCAAAAAAATAGGGCAAGTTGTCCTGAGAGTATGGCGTCTGAATCTTACGAAAAAGATTCAGACGCCGTAAGCCAAAACCATACTGGGATACACATTGAAGGTTCTGTAATAATTGTTACAAACCAACCCAAGGAACCAAGTAAAAAGAAGAGTCTCTTATTGGAGTTAAAGGACATTCTGGGGGTTATATCTTCCAATGGGGATAAAACGCAGATCACCGAAAAAATACATGACTTGGTGGAAAAATTAAGAGAAGAATGAAAAACGCCATAAGAAATTCCATGTCACACTTCTTTAGAAATGTGACATGGAGCCTTACCGGCTCACATGAATATAGGAGTTTTTAATAAAATGGAGAAATTAGTGCGTAAAATAGAAGTGACCGATAAACCGTATGAGAAGTTAGATCGGGAGACATCTACAGCAGAAAGTATAGTTTCACGAGAGGAAAGCGTGTTTAAACTGCTGAGAATAGCACATGGCTTGAGCAAGGCTGAATTGGCGAAGAAATTGGAATGCTCACCTACACTGGTTGCAGCTGTTGAGAATGGACAAAGAAAAATATCTAGGTCTTTATTAGAAAAAATGGCCGTTGCATATGAGATGAAAGATATTCATATTTTCTATTTGCTGAACGAATATGAGGTGAATGATGATTTTTCAGATATGGAGATTGAGCCATCTTGTAGGGTATATCGAAAAGAACTTTTGAATATTTTGAATGCTATTTCAGCTTTGGAATAATGAACAAGTTGGAACTGCCAAGCAATATAGGGGTTTTTTATGCAGTACAATTTCTTTTTATTCTGCAAACAAGAAACTCCCGGGTGCGTGTTGAGTTTGTTTGAGATAATTGGTTACTAATGCTATATTATCGCAGTTTCTGTAAAGCTTTGGATCGAGATTTAGAATAATTCCATCTTCCTTCACACTACGAATTCTAAAAGGAATGCCGCCCCGAACAAGGGCGGCATTCCTTTTAGAATTCGTAGTGTGTCCACATACTGATAATTTTTACGGTCTTTTCTTCTTCATACACCTGATAAACAAGCCGGTGCTTGATGTTGATCCGGCGAGAGAAAGCTCCCTGAAGATCTCCCTGCAGCTTTTCACAGGGCGGAGGTGTCCGGTATGGATCTTCCCGAAGTATATCTATGAGTGCTTTTGCTTTGGTGTCCAGTTTCGCCGCTTTTAGATTGGCAATATCGGCTGCAGCTTTCTTTGTGTAGACGATGGAGTACATATCACCACTCGACCTCGCTCTCCGGGAAACACTCGGACAGCGGGGTTTTCAGTCCGTCCATGATCTTTTCCTTCATGCCGGGAACGGAACTGAGGTGCAGTGTTTCCATCAGACCGTTGTAATCTTCTTCGCTCAGAACAACAGCATTACCGTTCTTGGTGGTGACGTTGATGGGTTCATTGAACCGGATCGTCTGCTCAAGTAGATCGAAAATGTTCTTTCTGAAATGTGTTATATTGATGTTCAGCATAGTATCAATCCTCCGTATGTACATTATAGCGTACATCACGGCGTTTGTCAAGAGAAACGTACCATTTCATGTACATCTTTTCTCGAAACCTCTTGAAAATTTATGTCAAGTGTGGTACAATATTACTTGCAAAAAGATCTGCACAAAAACCTATTGATAATAAACACCCACTGATCTCCGGTAGTGATTGCAGGATGATTCAGTGGGGAAAAATAGGGCAAAAATGGCTAAAAACTCTATTGATAATAAACGCCCCCTATATAGGGTATTCCCCGTTAGTTCTCTTTCTCTCTCTAAGATAAGACAGAAAGTCGGAGGGGTGGATGGGGTGAGGATTGTGCCTGTTGAATTGTGTGAAACTCGTTAGAGTTTTGCACATTTCAATAGGTCAATCCGAGGGGAAGGCGGGGAGGTGACTTTCTGCTTTAGTCTTTTGCTCCCCGCCTTCCCCTTTCCCCCGCCGCAGCGGGTTCTTCATCTTTCCGACGTAACCAGGGCGTGAAGACTGTGTGAACTGTGGTAAACTCGTTAGAGTTTTCCATAGTTTGCACAGTTAGCCCGGACCTCTGTAGGTTGATGTTCGTTCCTGGCTTATGGAAGATCTTCTGATTTTCATGGAAACTGTTGCCCTGGCTTGAGCGTGAAGATCCTGCGCTGTGATATGGCTTCGGGGTTGATGTTGCCGGTGTGCTGCAGGAGCTTATGCTCCGTCTGAAGATCTTCTGTTTTGCCGGTGGGTGCTAACTTCCGGGCGAGCGGTTTCCGCTTTATGGGCGGTTTGACGCTGGCTCCGTAAAGCGTTTTTAAGGGGGGAACGTTTTGTTACTCCCTTTGTGATTTGATAACGGTCAATTTGGCTTGTAGACAGTGTATGCACGTAGAGGTGATTTTATGCAGGACATTATGGAAGTCAGCCCGTATATTCAGAAGCAGCGGGCGTTGTATCTTGAAAAAAATGAATGGTTGGATGCTCATTATGAGCGGATCGAACCCCATGTGTTCTATCGTGAGATCTTCCCTGTCGGTTCTTTTGAGCGTGAGGGGCATTGGGAGGACGCAAAAGGCAATGGTATAGGTATAACTGTCACCGATGAAGAAAAGGGCGCTGACGGGGCTGAAAACGGCTCAGAACGGCGAGGGAACGGCATAGGTATGACGGTTCATCCGAAAGGAAAAGTCAAGCGTTTTGTTATCAATGATGGGCATGAAGACTTGGATGAGTTGATTGGGGCGGAGTTTGCGATTATGTCGCCGGTATCCTACTTCGGAAGATCACGAGTTGGAAAGAATGCCCGATACCTGTATGCGATTACGTTTGATCTGGATGGCGTGGATATGCCGCAGCTCCGGGATACGCTCCATCAGATGAACAGAGGAATTATACCGGCTGCGACTTTTGTTGTAAACAGCGGAAATGGACTCCACTTATATTATCTTCTGGATGATCCGATACCTATGTATCCGCAGAATCAGGAATTTTTGAAAGAATTGAAATACGCTCTTACTCGAAGAATTTGGAACCGGTATACATCAAATATCAACGATCCGCAGGTTCAGGGGGTTCTGCAGGGATTCCGTGTTGTTGGCAGCGGTTCCAAATTGGGGTTAGAGTACCCTGTTGTGGCGTATAGGGTTGGCAAGCCGGTTTCTATCGAATATCTTGTAGGGTATTTATCTGAAGTTGATGGTGATCGAAAGAGAATAACTGGATTGTTAGTTCGCCAAAAAGGTCAGATGACACTTGCTGAAGCACAGGAAAAGTATCCGGAATGGTATGAGCGGCGGGTGGTTCGCGGCGAACGGCGCGGACGGTGGACGGTGAAGCGGGATTTGTATGATTGGTGGTTGCGGAAAATAGAGACCGACATCCATGTTGGACACCGGTTCTATGGTATTATGACTCTTGCTATCTATGCTGTGAAGTGCAGTATTGATGAAGACGAGCTTCGGCGTGACGCAGACAGGCTGATGAAAATTTTTGATGAGATGAGCTACGAAGATTCCAACCGATTCACCGTCGAGGATGTTGTCAAGGCTCTCGAGATGTATAACGAGAATTTTGTGACATTCCCGCGGGCGGATATCGCCAAGTATTCCGGTATTCCGATTCCACCTAACAAACGAAATTGGAGAAAACAAAAAGCTCATGTTCAGTATATGAACAATCAAAGAGAATTTAAGGTTTCTATGGGGGAATGCTCGAATGGCGGTCGTCCGGATAAGAAGGATCTTATTAGGGCGTATATGCTTGAGCATCCGCAAGAAAAGAACAAGAGCAAAATTGCCAAGGCATTGAACTTACATAGAAATACGGTCAGTAATCATTTTGATGCAATTTGGAGAGAGTTGCACGTTCTGGATAACGAGGATGGTTGTGTCGTTATGGGAGATATGTCAGAACTGCGGGCACTTCTGTTCGGAAATAATAATGGATAATTGGAGAATAAATGATGGGAACTGAGGATACAGAGATGGAGCAAAATGAGAAAAATTTACATACGGACGGACTTTTGACCGTACAGCAATTTGCAGCATTGATCGGAAAATCGCCACAATCGATTTATAAGAGGTTGAATAAGGTTGACAACCCGGTTGACAACCAAGTTGTCAACCCCATTCAACCCTATGTAGTCGTGGTTGATGGGCAGAAAATGTTGAAAATACAAGCACTCTCGGAGCTTTATGGGATAGAGGTTGAACAACCTATTCAACCTGGTTGTCAACCTTATAGCGAAAAGTTGTCAACCTTATTCAACCCGGTTGAACAACCTATTCAACCTCCTGCAGATGAAAAATTATGTGATGAAGTTGTTTTTTTGAGAGAACAGATTAGACGGCAGGACACGATGATCGAATCTCTGAACAAAGAGCTTGAGAAAGAACGTGAGCACAATAGGGAAAAAGATCGGCAGCTTCTTGATACTCTCTCGAAACTTGCTGAAACACAAGCTGCATTGGCTGCTGGACAGAACGCAGAGAAGCAGAAAGCTCTTGCGGAAACGCTGATCGAAGGACAGCAGATGATGGAAGAAGATCACAAAGAACCGATGAAAACGGAAGAAATAGATTTTGAAGAAGAATTTCATGATGAATCAAAGAAGCAAGGTATTCTGCAAAGAATTTGGGTGGCAATTACGAATAAGTGAGAACCGAATGGCGCACTTCTGTACAAAAAAAAGGAACAGAACCGACACTCATATGCCGGTTCTGTTTTGCGTTAGGATATATGGGAAATCAGTAAGACTCAATGAAAATCAGTAAGACCCAAAAAGAACAGTATCGGCATATGAACCGATACTGTTCTTTTTAGAAAAGTAAAATTATTCGTCACCAATAGCATCATAAATATCTGCTATTGAAGATATTGAGTCAAATAAGTGATTGTGCTCGTGGGTTTGATACGTGACAGTTTTACTCCGTGCATTAGTGTTTGTCTCAACAATTTCTGCATAGCCTTGAATAGGTGTAATCATGGAATAGTATGTTACTGAATCAGAAGTTACTCGTTGTTTTAGAATTAAGACATATTCTGTACCAACATCTAACGGGACGGTAGCACTGTCATTGAGCGTAATTCCACCAAAGGTACCGCCGATCTGGTACAGGTCGATGGTGTCGCCGACAGATAAAGTAACATCCGAAGAGATGACTTCTTTTACTTCGATTACATAAGGTGTACGAATTGATAACTTCATTTTTGAAGCTAAAACAGGGTTTGTTTCAATTAAACTGGAAAAATTATCAAATTCAGAGGTGGTATAGCCGATAGATAGAGGTGAACCTTTTGACAGCACTTTAGCGACGATGGTGCAATCTGCTGAATTGTTTATATTGGACAAGTTGTCATACATGATCCAATCGGCGGATACTGAATACTCGTTTTCTGCGATATGTTCATCGACTGGTTCACTGAGTGGTTCGATTGTACTGTTACACGATATCAATGCAAAAGAAACGAGAGCTACCGTGAGAAAGAGACAGAGTTTCTTCATTGGGATACCTCCTGAAATCAATGGTTATCATTCCACAATGCAAGCATTGATGAAACTTCATCGGCGATCGGAGCGACAACGGTTGTACGGTCTCTTGTATAAGACATTAGTCGATACGGCGAAGAATGATCTTCGTTAAGACCGAAAGCGTGTCCGAGTTCGTGAGCAGCGGTACTTACAATGATGTCGCTTGTTAATGTCTGGGTGTTCAAGAAAATATTAAATATCGATGTCATGTGACAAGAACAGGAAACGTTCACGGAGGAAAGGGGGAGATATAATCCATAAGAGGACGAATAGTCAGCAATTGCATCGTCAGTAAAATCATCATCATATATACCGCAGGAGGAAACGGTGTTGACTACAATAGATCGTGGCGATATGTTAGAATTGTTCCAATTGGAGATGGCCTGAGTAACAGCAGTTCCATAAGTTCCGGATGCACGATTTTGGACGTACACATTTTTTTGATAATATCCATCGTACATTATATTGGCAGCTGAGGCACTGATTGTCATTGAGCCAATGACACATACGACGATTAAGATTGAAAAGAGCTTACTTATACTTTTGTGTTTCATATAGAAATCATCCTTTCATAAACGCAAGTATAGGTTCGGTGATACAAAAAAAGCGCATAGACTGATCTGCAAGTCAAAACGGACAACTTACAGCCAACCTATGCGCT
>CAYYKC010000118.1:0-6589 GCA_964471605.1 uncultured Akkermansia sp.
TTCGGAGACTTTTTGGGAGACTTTTGGGCGTTGCTTTTGTTTTTACACTTTTCAGTACGAGATACGGGGGCTCTTTGGGGTTGACTCCTGTGGGACTCTGTCATATACTGCGGATAGCGTATGGAGATTATTCTGAGTTTGGCATTGGGGCTTTCGCTGGCGGCGGCCTGCGGATTCCGCGTGTTTGTGCCTTTGCTGGTGCTGGGGCTGATGGGGCGTTTTGCGGAGCTGCCGCTGACAGATGTGCTTGCATGGACGGCTACGACCACCGGGCTGGTGTGTCTGGCTTGTGCCACTCTGGCAGAAACGCTGGGGTACTACATTCCGTGGGTGGATAATGCGTTGGATACGGTGAGTACGCCTCTGGCGCTGGTGGCGGGCACGCTGATGATGGGCGGGCAAATGGAGGCTCTGCCGGATGTGATGCAGTGGGGGGTAGCGATTGTGGCGGGAGCGGGCTCTGCCGGAGTGGTGCAGGCGGGGACGGCTACTCTGCGTGCCGCCAGTTCGGCTACTACCGGCGGATTGGGCAATTTTGTTGTGGCAACGGGTGAGAATATCATGGCCGCCGTCGGCGCTGTGATGGCGGTGCTGGCTCCGTTGCTGGCCGGGCTTGGCTTTGTGCTGTTATGCCTGGTGGGCTGGATGGCGGTGCGCCGTATTCGCCGCCGCAAGATGGTAACTGTATAAAACGATTCGGATATGAAAGCTTTTATTCTTGGTGCCGGTTTGGGTACGCGTCTGGCGCCGCTTACGCATATTCTTCCCAAACCGCTGGTGCCGGTGTTCCAGAAACCGCTGATTCAGCATACTATGGATTTCTATATCCGTTGTGGGATTCGGGAATTCATTGTCAATACCTCCTGCCTGCCGCTCATGTGGGAACGGGCGTTCCCGGAGCCGACTTATCGCGGGTGTCCCGTGTATTTCAGCCAGGAAGAGGAACCGCTGGATTCCGGCGGCGGGGTGAAGAAAATCATGCCGCAGGTGCCTCAGGATGAGCCGCTGCTGGTGCATAATGGCGATATCCTGACGGATATTCCCGTGGCGGATCTGTTGGCGGCACACAAGCGAAACGGCAATCTGGTCACGCTGGCTCTTCGCAGCCTGGATGGTAAGCGCAATGTGGGTTTCGATGAATCTACCGGAAAGGTGACGGATATGCGCCATGCGCTGGGGGTGAATCCCGGCACGCACCAGTTCGCCGGGGTCTATATCATGGAGCCTTGTGTGGCAGAGCTTTTCCCGGAGGATGCTAAGTTTTCCATTGTGCCCATCTGGCTGGAACTCATCAAACGCGGTAAAGTGGGCGGTGTGGTGTTCGATTGGGCTGCCTGGCACGAAATCGGCTCGCCGGAGATGTATCTGGATGCCGTGCTGGAAATGAGCAGCCGAGAGCGCATTCACCCCACGGCGACCATTGCTTCCGCTGCGGATTTGGGTGAGGATTGCGTGGTGGGACAGGATGCCGTTATCCCGGCGGGCTGTGTGCTGGATGATTGCATTGTCTGGCCGCGCACGCATGTGCAGCCCGGTACGTATCGCCGTTGCATCCTGACCCCGCGCATCACGGTGCAGCTCTGAGGGCTCAGTATCCCATTTTGCGCAGAATTTTGCGGTCGGGGGAGGCCAGGGGGACATCTGGCAATTCTGCCAGAGCTATCCATTGTTCTCCCTGTGCCGGGGTGCAGTCCGCATCTGCCCGGTACAGGCGACGGGTGACTTTGTAGCGGGTGATGCTGTATGTTTGCGTTGCCAGCAGGGGGAGGTTGGCGGTTTCGGCCTCGCTTCTTCGCGGCAGGCGGAACATGCCTTCATGCCGCTTGCCCTCGCTCTGCTTTTCCAGCAGAATGGAGTCGCCACGCACACAGAGAATATCCCGGTGTTCGATGGCTGTGACGGCCTTTTTCGGTAGTTTGACGGGCAGGGCTTCGGGCTCCTCTGCCTGACACCATGTGCGGATGGGACAGGTGAGGCATTTCGGCTCGTTCCCGGTGCAGACGGTCTGCCCCAGCTCCATGAGGGCAGAGTTGTAGGCTCTCGGGTTGGTGGGATGCACCATTTCGGCGGCCCATTGCCAGTGCAGTCTGCGGCCTGCCGGGGAGTCGATGGGCGTGAAATCGTTGAACAGACGGGCAAACACGCGCGAAACGTTGGCATCCACCAGCGGAGCTGCCCTGTTGTAAGCAAAGCTCAGCACGGCACCCACGGTGTAATCTCCGATACCGGGCAGGGAGCGGATATCGGCTTCTGTTTCCGGAAAGTGTCCGCTGAACTGTTCCGTGATGGCGTGAGCCGCTGCTTTCAGGGCTCGCACACGCCGGTAATAACCCAGCCCCTCCCAGGAGCGCAGGGCTTCCTGCTCCGTGGCTGCCGCCAGATGTGCCGGGGTGGGGAACTGCGCCATCCACTCTTCGTAGCGCCCCAGCACGGTGGGAATGGTGGTCTGTTGCAGCATGATTTCGCTCACCAGAATGGCCCATGGATTCGTCGTCCGCCGCCACGGGTAATCCCTGCCGTGGGCGGTGAACCAATCGACCAGCGCTTGGGCGATTTCTGCTGCGTGTTGGTGCGGCATCAGGCCGAAGTGGTGTTTTGCGTGGTGTAGATGGAGATATCGGCACGGGAGGTGCCCAGCAGCTTCTGCGCCCGCATCAGGGCTTTGCGGGTGGACATGTTGGGGTTGCGAGGCTCGATGAGGAAGATGTTGCTCTCTCCCTTGGCGCAGCCCTCCTGCAGCACCGCCAGCACTCCGCTCTTCTTCAGAATGCGGAATACCTCACGGCTGGCGCCGGAGATGATGATGTGGCGCTTTTTCTCGCGGATGAACTTGATGAGCTCTTCCAACGCGCAGACAGAGGTGGCATCCAGATTCCGGGCGTTTCGCATGCGCAGCACAACTACGGCCAGTGATGGGTCTTCGGCAATGCGCGAGACCTGCTTGCGGAAGAGGTCGGCCGCGCCGAAGAATAAATCGCCCTCTACGTGTACGATGGAAATCTGCGGCAGGCGGTTCACCTCGTCATTCACCTGCATCAGCGTGCCTTCGTTGTCGATGGTATATTCCACCAGCTCGGGCTTGGCTGCCTTACGCAGGAAGAGGGAGACGGAGATGACCACGCCCACGAATATGGCAATGTGCAGCGGCAGCAGCAGAGCCGCCACAAAAGTAATCAGCAGCACAATGGCATCCCCCGGGGTGGAGCGGAAACAGATGCGTAGCAGCTTGCGATCAAACAGCGATACGGCATTGGCCAGTACCAGCGCGGCCAGCACGCAGTGCGGAATCCGAGAGATGAGCGGGAAGTTCGCCAGCACAAAGGTGATACCCAGGCAGATGAGCCCGCAGATGACCCCGGAGAATCGTGTGGCTGCTCCCGCATTGTAATTGAGCATGGAGCGGGTGAGAGAGGCTGAACAGGGCAGGGATGTGGTGAAGGAGGAGCCGATGTTGGCCATGCCCACGGCAAAGGTGTCCTGATTCAGATTCAGCGGTTCCCCGGTCTTGGCGGAGAGGGTCTTGCTCATGACGGTCTGCTCCAGGGTGGAAAGGAAGGCGATACCCACCACAATCGGGAACAGCTCTACCAGATGCCCCGGCACTTCCCAGACGGCAGGCGGGGTGCAGACCAGATCGCTCATGGTGAAATCGCGCAGCATCCGCACCTTGGTGAACATAGCCCCCGTCCACGGCTGGCAGAGTATCCAGTTGAGGGTGCTCATCACCACCAGAATGATGGCGAAGGTCGGCAGAAATCGGAAATACTTTTTCAGCGGGATGAACAGGGCAAACGACAGCCCCCCCAGCACCATGGGTTGCCACTGGACATCCTGTAAGTTTTGCAGGATGGCTCCGCTCATGGAGAAGAAGGAGCTGCCCGCGTTCACATCGTTGAGCCCGATGACGTACCGCAGCTGGGAGGCTATGATGAGGGTGGCTGCTCCGGTGATGTAGCCCACCAGCACGCTGCGGCTCACGAATTGCAGCATCTCTGTGGCTTTCACAAAGGCACAGATGACGCAGAGCAGCCCCGCCAGAAAGACGATGAGCGGCACGAAAATGAATGGCTGGGACTGGATGGCCGGGGAGGCTGCCAGAAAGAAGCTCGCCAGCATGAAGGCCGTGGCGTTGCTGGGGCCGCTGACGGTGAGACTGCACCGTGTGAACAGCGGTGCGATGAAAGTGCCCACCGTGGCCGCCATGATGCCGTAGATGCTGTCCAACCCGGCCATGGCGGCAAAGGCCATGCCCTGCGGCAGCCCCACCAGCGCTACATCGATGGCGGCTTTCAAATCCTTGCCCGCTTTGGCCGGGGTATAGCCGCGGATGGCGCGCCGCGCCGGAAGCGGGTCAATCATCCCCTGAGAGATGAAGCTGCGAAATCCTTTCCAGCCGTAACGCAGCTGCTGTGCCAGTCTTGCCATGTCTGCCAGTATACCTGAAAAATCCTCTTCCCGCAAGGTAGAAACCACCTGTTTTTGCGGTTTTGAGCCCTTTTCTCTTGAAAGAGGAATTTTCCTGTGCTAGTATGCCGCGATATGAGGCCTGTCGTTTACCAGCTTTTCGTGCGCCATTTTTCCAATTATACCCGTGGAGGACAATCGTGGGGAACTCGCGAACAGAATGGTTGCGGCACGTTCAACGGTATCAATGACCGTGCTCTTGAGGCGCTTGCCCGTATGGGGGTCACCCATCTCTGGCTCACGGGTGTTATCCGCCATGCCACGCAGACGCCGTATCCGGGGCTCCCGGCAGACCCTGCCTGCATCGTCAAGGGGATTGCCGGTAGCCCATACGCCGTCACGGATTATTATGATGTTGACCCCGATTTGGCGGAAAATCCGGCGGAGAGGCTGGAGGAGTTCAAAGCTCTGCTGCTGCGCTGCCGACGCTGGGGTATGGTACCGATGATTGATTTCATCCCGAATCATGTCTCCCGCCATTATCATTCCCGACGCGATAATCTGGGAAGCCGAGACAACAAGGAGGTCTTTTTTGCCCGTGACAATGCGTTCTACTATCTGGAGCCCCACGGCGGTGATACACCCATGCAGCTGCCGGAGGGAGAGTTTGTACCGGAGCATGGATGCGGCAGGGTGACAGGGAATAATGCCGCTACCTGGCAGCCATCTGTGTATGATTGGTATGAAACGGTCAAGCTTAATTATGGCTCGGATTACCGGCACGGAAGCCACGCTGCCGATGCGCTGCCCAATGTGATGGCTCCCACGGCTTACTTGCCCCGCACCTGGCACGAGATGAACCGCGTGTTGGAATTCTGGCAGGAGTTGGGCGTGGGCGGATTCCGCTGCGATATGGCGCATCTTGTCCCGCTGCCGTTCTGGCGCTGGGCTATTGCGGAATCCCGCCTGCGTGATGAAAACGTCTTCTTCATGGCAGAGGCCTACAATGACCGGATGAAGCTCTGCAACGGTGATGTTCATGCGGAGCTGCTCTCTGCCGGATTCAATGGTGTGTACGACAGCGCGGCGTATCAGACCGTTCGGGATATGTACGAGAAGGGAGCCTGGGCCAATGATTTGGATGTGCATCATAATCCGGATGCTCCGATGGCGCGTGGCGGGGTGCGCTATATCGAGAATCATGATGAACCCCGTGTGGCTTCTCCTGCCCATTGGGGCGGAGTGGGACAGAAGGTGATGCTCGCGGCGATGGCGGCTCAGTACGCCACGTCCTGCGGACCGGTGCTGGTGTATAATGGTCAGGAAACCGCAGAGGCGGCGGAGGGCCCCTGCGGTTTTGGCGGCGACAATGGCCGTACCTCCATTTTTGATTATACCTCACTGCCGCGTTTCCAAAACTGGACCAATGAGGGTGCATTTGATGGAGCCTTGCTGTCGCCGGAACTGGCGCAGCTGCGTGCGGAAACCTCTCAGTTGTTGCTTCTGTTGCAGCATCCTGCCTTGAGTAAGGGCAGTTTCTATGGTCTCAACTGGGCGAATCGCGATAACCCCGCCTTCGGGCGCTTGCCGGGTGAAACGACATCCGGTCATCGTCTCTACGCCTGGCTTCGCCATTTCCGCTCAGCAAAATCCACGGTGCTGGTGGTGTGTAATTTTGACCCGGAGCGAGAAATATCGGCCTCCATCTGCATCCCCCGTCATGCTCAGGAATGGGCGGCGAAAAAGCCCGGCGTATACAGCTTTGAAAACATGCTGCAACCGGAAGAAACGCCGATAGAGTCAGATGCGGAAACGCTGTGCGAATCCGGCGTGAATGTCTCGCTGCCGCCGGGCGGGGTAGCCTTGCTGGAATGGGTGTGAAGCTGCAGCGTCAGATAATGCCCAAGTCTTGTTGTAATAAAATCAGGCAAATGTTTTGATTTTACTAATTATTTGATTATCTGTAAATTAAAGCCTGTTTCCTTTGTGCGGTGAGGGTTTGTGGGTGTTGGGAACTCTTGGCTCTCGTCATGAGAATTGAAGGGTGTCGCCGAAAAATATGCAAAAAAAATAATTTTTGCAAGTCTAACGAAAATGAGCTACTTGTGACGATAAAAATGAGTTTGAGATAAAAAATCTTCAAAAATATGCTTGACGTTTCGAGCGCTTTCGTGTATAGTTTGCC
>CAYYKC010000119.1:0-6360 GCA_964471605.1 uncultured Akkermansia sp.
TTTATTTTGAGGCAACCACCCCCTTGGGTTCGATTTTATTTTGAGGCAATACGCTCTGTCTGCATTTTTCGCAGGCGCAGCTGGCCGCAGGCGGCGTTGATGTCGTGCCCCTTTTCGTAGCGCATGGTGACGGGAATTTTCTCTGCCATGAGGGCGCGGCAAAAGGCTTTGCAATGGGCTTCCGAGGGGCGCACCCAGGGGAGACCCTCCACGGTGTTGTAAGGGATGAGGTTGACCTTGGCGTTGAGCTCACGAGCCACACGGGCCAGCTTGCGGGCCTCGTCCATGCCGGCGTTGACATCCTGAATGAGGATGTATTCCAGCGTAATCATGTGTTTGCCGGTTTTGTTCCACTCATTCAGGGCGGGGAGGAGCTGCCCCAGCGGCCATTTGCGGTTCACCGGCATGACCTGTGTGCGCACGTCGTCGCTCGCGCCGTGCAGCGAGACGGCGAGGCGCAGCGGCTTGCCGAATTCTGCCAGGCGGCGTAGGCCGGGGACGTTGCCGGAGGTGGAGATGGTGATGTGGCGCGCGCCGATGTTGAGCCCGTGAGGGTCGAGGATGACGCTGAGGGCGGTGAGCAGGTTGTCGATATTGGCCAGCGGTTCGCCCATGCCCATGAACACGAGGTTGTTGACGCGGTTGCCGCTCACTTCCTCTGCCGCCAGTATTTGCCCCAGGATTTCGCCGGCGGTCAGGTTGCGGGTGAAGCCCAACAGCCCGCTGGCGCAGAATCGGCAGCCGAAGGCGCAGCCCACCTGCGAGGAGACACAGAGGGTGATGCGGTCGCTCTGCGCACCGCCCTTGCCCTCTGCGGCGGGGATGATGACGGATTCCACCAGGTGGCCGTCCTGCATGCGGGAAAGGAACTTGCGGGTGGTGCCGGTGGTGCTTTCGCTTACTTCCACCACCTGCAGCGGGCGCAGGGTAAAGCGCTCTGCCAGCTGTGCACGCAGGGCGGGCGGGAGGTTGCTCATCTGCTCAAAATCCGCCACGCGGTGCTTCCACATCCACTCCAGAATCTGGGTGGCGCGGAAGGGTTTCTGCCCCAGCCCGGCCAGCAGCTCTTTCAGAGCCTCCGGCGTGTATTCCAGCAGGGATGGTTTCGTGGGCATGGCGGCGCAGCAATCAGAGCAGGGTGTTGGCATACTCATCCGCGCGGAAGGGGATGAGGTCGTCCTTGCCTTCCCCGGTGCCGAGGAAGATGGGGGATATATTCAGCTCATCCTGAATGGCCACGGCAACGCCGCCCTTGCCTGAGCCGTCCATCTTTGTGATGACAACGGCGTTGAGCGGGGTGGCCTTGTGGAACTCGCGGGCCTGCATCAGGGCGTTGCCTCCGGTGGTGGCATCCACGACCAGGTAGCAGGCGTGCGGCGCGGCTTCATCCTGCTTCGCAATGGAACGGCGGATTTTGGAGAGCTCCTCCATGAGGTTGTGCCGGGTGTGCAGGCGGCCGGCGGTGTCGCAGATGAGGTAGTCCGCCCCCTCGTTGAGGGCGCGGGTGTGAGCCTCATAGCAGACGGAGGCCGGGTCCTGATTCGGGCGGCCTTTGTAGAGGGGGACATTCAGTCGGTCGGCCCAGCTTTCCAGCTGTTCGACGGCAGCTGCGCGGAAGGTATCTGCTGCCGCCAGCAGCACCTTGCGCCCCTGCTTCTGCAGGCGGTAGGCCAGCTTGGCGCTGGTGGTGGTCTTGCCGGCACCATTCACGCCCACCATCATGATGACCACGGGCTTACCCGCCTGCGGGACGGGCAGCTGCGGCAGCTCTGCCGGGAATGCAGAACGCAGCTGCGCCTTGATGTAATCCGCGATGTCGCAGGCATCCTGGCTGTCCTGTTCCTGCAGCTCCTCGATGAGCGGCAGGACGCGCTTTGCTCCGATGTCGGCAGAGATGAGGTCTGCCTCCAGCTCGTCCCAGTCAATTTCCGGTTCGCCGAGGAATTTGTCTATCAGTCTGGTGAAGAAATGAGCCATGGGGCAGAGGGGGTGAGGAGTCAGGCCTTGGCAGCAGCGGCCAGAATGCCGTGGATGAACGGAGCGCTCTTGGAGCCGGAGTAGGTGTCGGCCAGCTGGTTGGCTTCGGAAATGACGATGGCCGGTTCCAGCCCGTTGAAGCGCAGCTCGTAGAGCGCAATCAGCAGGATGCCGCTATCAATCATGTCCACGCGCTCCAGAGAGTAATTATCAATCAGCCCGGTGAGCTCGGTTTCCAGCTCATCGAGATGCTGCAGCACGGCTTTCACCAGCTCTTCTGCTGCGGGTCGCAGCTCATTCAAATCGGCAGCCTGACGAGCCAGTCCGGCATGCTCTTTGCTGTCGCTCAGCGTGATGGGATGAGCGAGTGCAGCGGTTGCTTCCAACAGGCGTGCCCTGCGGCGAATGGCGGCCGCCAGCGGTTCGGTAAGGCTGCGGGAGGCGGGGTAGTCCTCAAAACGCGGCAATAAATCATTTCCCATCGTGACCAGTGCACCGGCCAAGTGCAGCACGTCCTCATTGCAGCGAGCCAGCTGGTCAGAGCCTTCCCGTCTCGTGTCGTTCAGACAGTAGGAAAGCGCCGAGACAGCGGCCTCAAAAGCCTGATTCCGGTGGGCGTAGTGCTCTGTCTCTTCACGCAGAGTAACCGTCGTCAAATCGCCGTGCATGGCTTCCAGCAGGGCGGTGGCGCGGGCGTTCAGCTGTTCTGCGCTTTCGCCGGAGGCGCGGCAGGTGTGCAGGATGGCGCGGGCATGCGATTCGCGCAGCTTGTCTGCCTTTTTCTCCTGGGCAATGCTCCAGAAGAGATCAAAATCGAATTCCTCGGGCTTTCCACCGTTTTCCCGAATAGCGTAGAGGAGGGTGAGGGCGGATTTACGAACCTCGCTGCGGTTGATGCTCATGGGTTGAAAAGGTTATTGGTTATTGCTGCGGCGCAAGGCATTGCGATTCCTGTTGCGCTCATTTTCCAGCGCGTTGAGCATGTCAACAGCGGCGATGGCGGCCTCACGTCCACGGTTGAGGGTGGAGGCAACGCAGCGGGCGAAAGCCTGCTTTTCGTCATCCAGTAGCAACACTTCATGAATGATCGGAGTTATGGAGTCGCAGGCCAAGCTCATGAGCTGGTTCGTGACGGCGGTACCCACCAAATCTGCATGTGCGGTGCTGCCACGCAGAATGACACCGAAAGCAATGACAACATCCGGCTTTTCTGTCTCTATCGGTGTGTTGATAACCCGTTTCACCATGACCGGTACTTCAAAGGCTCCCGGTACCCGCACGATGTGAATCTGGGCGTACGGGGCGCATTGCTCCAGTTCGGCCAGACAGTTCTGAAGCAGGGCGTCTGTGTACTTTTGATTATATTTGGCGCAGATAATGCTGATATTAGCGCCGGCAAGACGCGTGTGGACTCGTTGCGGAAGTTCTGTTGACATGGTGAAAGATACGTGGTTCGGTGTCGGTGACCGTCGCGGGCAATCTATCATGAAACTGCCTGCAGGTCAAGTCAAATCCGCTTTGTTTGCAGCGGATGATATCAGTTGTGGATGTTTTCCTGTTTTCTCTCCAGAACGAGGCGGAATCCGATGGTGGCGCGCTTCATGCCGGGTGGGTGCGGGATACGGCTGTGCGAGGAGAGCTGGCCCGGACGGAAAGAGAAATAATCCCCGCCGCGGGTCACGCCGTATTTCCGGAATTGGAAGTCAATCGGCCCGCCGTATTCATCGCTCACCCACTCCTGCACATTGCCGGACAGGTCGTGGAGCCCCAGCGCATTGGCGGCAAAGGAGCCGACCGGTGAGGTGAAGGGGAAATCATCTCGGTATTGCGGCAGGATATGGTCCGCCGGGCGATTACCCAGAGTACTCATGTCGGCGTAGTTGCCACTGCCGCGCGGCGGCGGCCAGATGATGCCCCAAGGGTAGCGCACGGAGGCGGTGACATGCTGACGGTGGCGGTCATAGGGGCTGTTGCCCTTTTCCGGCCCGCATCCTACCAGAGTGCTCCATTCCGTATCCGTTGGCAGCCGGTAGATGTCCGTCCGCTCAATGAGGCCATTGTTCTGCTCGCTCTTGGTCAACCATGCGGCAAAGGCTTCCGCATCCCGGCGGGAGACGTTGACAACGGGGTGGTGCTCATTGTGTTCCTGCGCGGGATGCTCCGGTATCTCCATCCCCTTGGCACGACAGTAGGCCCGGTAATCGGACACCCGCACCTCAGTGGCACAGGCCATGAGGTTGGGGCTGATGGGGAGCAGTTTCATCCCCAGGCTGTTAACCCATTCGCTGCCGAAGATGAGGGAATGATTGCGCTTGAGGTTCAGGTTCAGTACCAAATCACGCGGGGAGAGGCCGCTGCGGCGTATGGTGGTGTAACCAGGCAGTCGCACTTCCAGGAAGTAAGGCGCCAGCGGCACCTTGATGTCCTGCATGGGAGTGACTCCCAGCGGCAGGCCATTGAGGGTGACGCGGGCACCCGGCGGATTGGAATAGATGCTGATGGGTGTCTTCTGCACCAGCATGGTGTAGAGGCGGTAGCCGCACAAGTTGACGCCGGAGGCCGTACCTGCTTCCGGGCGGGCGATGAGAGAGTGGTCACGGCCGATAGTGCCGGCTTCCTCGCACTGTTTGGTGAGCCAGAGGGTGAATTCGCTGATGCCCTGCTGCGAGGTGCGCACGCCGTTGGCGTGTTTTTCGTAGGTGATGCGGCTGTAGTGCTCAGGACGGGATTTCAGGAACGCCTCAAACTGTTCCGTTGTCACCGGAGTGACCGCTTTGTGCAGCCCGCCTGCCGGTTCGTATGATGTCCCTTGGGCATCTTTCCATGCCTGCCCGGTCACGGGAGGGCGATAGGGGCGCAGCTCCGGGGTGAGCGAGAGCATTTTGCCATCGGTTATCACGCCGTTGATGTAGGAATCAGCGAAGCCCTCCTTGCGGAGGATGAAGCTGACGCGTTTTCCCGCTTTCAACGGGATGGGACCGTAGGGCGTTTCATCCACGTACTCACCCTCCTCGGTATAGATGGAGGCACTGCTGGGCACGCTGCCGATAAACAGCTGCCCCTCACCGCTCAGCTCCGGTGTACCGGGTACGAGCGAGTCAGGCGCCGGCAGGGTCGGCAATGTGGGCAGCGTGGGCATATCCGTCACCGGCAGCGGTGCAAGCGGTGGCGGCGGGGTCTGCGGTTGCCCGCTCAGCTCTGCCAGAGCACGACGGATGCGCTGCTGCATATCCTCCGGCAGAAAATATCCCCCTGCCGCCAGCAGGAAGCCGATGCCCAGTACCCCTGCCACCACGTAACTCTTGCGGAAGCTCGGTGGTGTCTCTGTCATGCGGCGGCGTTTTTTGCGGCGACGGTGCGGTACGTCATCGCGGAGCTCTTCCAGCAAATCCGCGAAAGCCTGGGCGGTGGTGATGCTTTTTTTGGTGATGGTCGGCTCCGCCGCGCTGCAGATGAGCCTGTTGAACTGCAGCCAGCGCCGGTGCGACGTACCCTCCGGCAACTCATCCGGCAGTGCAGGGAAGCTCATGCGGTTCATACCGGTGCTCATCTCATAGAGCACCTTGGCCAGCGCATAGACATCGGCCCGCGGGGTGCCGGGACCCTCCGGCGGGATATAGCCCTCCGTGCCGACAAAGGCTCGCTGATTGCTCGTGGTCACCAGCCCGGCGTCCGCCAGCTTGGCTCTGCTGTTCACGAAGATGATATTGCCGGGCTTGACATCCCGGTGCGACAACCCCTCCGCATGCAGTGCCTCCAGTGCGCGCGCCAGCTGACAGCCTACCTCCAGCACATAGTCCAGCGGCATGGCTCTCCGCCCGTACAGCTTCATGTCGCTCTGCAGCGTGCGGGGAACATACCCCTCCGGGTCCAGATGAATGCCGGTATACGCATCATCTGCCAACTCCATCACATAGTAATAGTACGGATTCTCCCCGGCATGACGGCCCACGTGCAGGATATGCACCAGCCCGATGATATCCCGTGCGATGGGCTCATAGTTCAGCACGCCCTCAAACTCCTGTGCGAACAGTGCATCATTGGCAAAATCTTCCCGCCATACCACCTTGACCGCGCGGTATGCCCCTGTCAGCGAGCGAGCCAGCCACACCTCGCCATACGCACCGCGCCCAATCATGCGTATGATTTCATGATCAGGAATGGTCGGCTTCGTGCCTGCCGGGCGGTGCGGTTGGCCGACAACCGGCTGCAACACCGCCGAACTCCCGGCTTGCTCTGGCTCAGATATACTCATCCGACCCCAGTATATCAGCTCTTCCCGCTCACTGCAAGCAGCTTTCACCCCTCTTTTGTCCCCTTTTCTGCACTTTTTTCGGGTCTGTTTCAGATTTGCTGGTGCTCAAGAGACCTCCAGATGACAGA
>CAYYKC010000120.1:0-6289 GCA_964471605.1 uncultured Akkermansia sp.
CTGCGTCGTTAAAGGTGACTGTGACTTCCACAGGGATCTGCTCCAGGATGGCAATCACTTCCGCCAGCATATCCTCGGCGATGCCCAGCTCCAGCAGAACAGCCTTGTGCTGATCCAGCTTATAGATCAGGTCGTCAGCAGCCACGCCGTTGGCATAGGCATCGGCAAACTGCTTGGACAGGATCGCATCCAGCCATACGGGGAAGTCGATGTTGACATCGCCTGTAATCGCATCCAGACCGGTTTGGACGACCGCGCCGCTGACATTGACGGTTGCGGTGATGACCGTAACATCGGGAGTCACGCCGCTTGTGCCGGAGACAGGACGAACCACAGGCTTGTGTGCCGCGCCGTCATAGGGAACGGACACATTGGGCACATTGATCTCGGAGCTTGCAGGCTCGATCACGAGGACTGCCACGTCACCGCCGGCGGCAATCAGCTCGCCCTCTGCATTCCGGGCAGTGTAGACTGCCTCCACGGTGTATACACCGGCGTGCTTGGGGGCTACGGTGTCCTGATAGGGCTTGCCGTTGGTCTGTACGCCGATGTAGTGGATCTGGCACTGGGTCAGCACGCCGTCCACAGTGACGTACAGGGGCTTGTTGGTATTATCGAATGTAAAGTTGAAGGTATCCAGGGCGTTTCCGTCCGGATCCACCAGCTCCACATTGGAAACATTAGGCACGATCACGAATGCCCGGACGATGGGCTTTGCATAGACCATTTCATTGCCGAAGTCGTCAACAATGGCGATTTGTGTATAAGCACCGTTGCCCAGAGTGCTGCTGTCCAGCGTTGCCACCAGCTCGCCGTTTTCGTCGATGCCGAAGAACACATTCTGCACCAGGGCAGTGGCGGCATCGTTCTTGGCGGTCAGTGCCGCATCGTCATAGGCAGATGCACCCAGATCGATGTGCTGCAGCAGCTCGTGGGTGAAGATGCCGTTGGCATCGTTGTAGTTAAAGTCCAGCCAGACCCGTGCAGCGTCGGGCTTGATGAGGATGTAGCCCACATCCAGAGCAGTCTCATAGTTACCGTCAACTGTGACTGCGCCGTGGAGGTACGCACCCACATTGGTGGGATAGGTACCGCCGATGGTGATCATCAGCTCGTTGTTTTCCACAACGCTGTTGATGGTTTCCAGTGCCTGCTCCAGGGTATCCACCATTTCGCCGGTGACGCCCCACTGCTCCAGCAGGCCAGTGTCGGTGAGCAAAGAGATCAGATCGTTGATGTTG
The DNA here is from genome assembly GCA_964471605.1 of uncultured Akkermansia sp. Classification (GTDB taxonomy): domain Bacteria; phylum Verrucomicrobiota; class Verrucomicrobiia; order Verrucomicrobiales; family Akkermansiaceae; genus Akkermansia. Next base: position 1,242 of record CAYYKC010000120.1, read on the forward strand.
ACCTCTGCGCCGTTCTCCAGACCGACCATCGCCAGAATGGTTTGCAGCTCGTCGGTCAGGATCATCTGCATCTTGCCCGTCAGGCCCTTCACGCCATCGCCGTCGATATCCAGCTCTGCAATATCCAGACCCAGAATAAACTCAATGGTGTTGATATCGATGACCTTGCCATGCTTATTGGTGATCACAGGCTTTGCGTCATATGCCTCGCCGTAGGTAATGTTTACATTGGGAACATCGGCATTGGAGGGAGCTTTCACTACGGTCAGCGTAAACTCTGCAGTGCAGGGCTTGTAATCCCAGCTGCCCTCGTAATACACGGTGTAGGTATGCTCGCCTGCGTTGCTGCCGGCAAGAAGGATGTGCTTAGCCAGTGCACCCTCAATGACATTGCCCTCTGCGTCGGTGAGCACCAGAGCAGCCATAATGTCCTCGTCAGTGAACTCATCATACTCAAAGGTCAGGTCGCCGCCGGTAATGGTGGTCTCCATACGGTCATCCACCAGAGTGACGACCCCATTCTTATCCTCCAGACGCATTGCGCCGTTGTCGTAGATGACCTGCAGGATCTCCTGGACATTGCCGTTTTCATCGGTCATACCGGAGTCTCCGAACTGATGGTAGCCCAGATACTGTGCCTCGGTCTTGATGGTGTTGATCAGGGTGTTCAGCTCGTCGCTGATGGCGGCAAACTGCTTTGCCTTATCCTTGGCGTTGCTCCAGGAGAGGTCGCTCAGATCGATGGCAGCGATCTTTGCCTTGATCTTCTCGATCTCCTCATTGTACTGCTGCTGCAGCTGGTCAGGGGTCAGAGTCTTGAAGCTCTCACCTACATCCAACCACGCTTCGTCCAGCTCCACCGTCTCGGTAGTACCGCCGATCTTGATGGGATAGATGCCCAAAAGGGTCGTCTCATACAGCACAGGAATGGTGATCTCATAGGTGCCGGCGGGACGAGCCAGATACTTGACAGACTCCACATACTCACTGTACGGAGGCGCGACGATCACCGCGTTATACAGGGTCTCGTAGTCAGGGTCTTCCATACCCACATAGAAACGCATCTGTCCGTCCTCGTCATAGACGAAGCCGCACTCGGTGAAGGTCACCACGATGTTGTGGCCTGCCACCGGCGCATCCAGCGTCACACCGTAGTCGCTGTAAGTCAGTGTCAGCTCCGCACCGTTGGCGGTGATGGAGGAGACGAAGGACTTGGAGATGCCGTTCTCGATCCAGGGGACGGCGCGGAGGGAGACCGTAGTGTCGTTCAGAGAATCATAAATAATCGTAAAGTTCTCGGAATGACCGTTGACCGAGCCGTTACCCTGGATAACCACGGTAACCGTCTCCCGCTCGTCGACAACGCCGTTGTCGTTAATGTCGTGCTTCTCCACGGTCCACATACCGGCAGCCTCATCAAAGACCACCACATATCCGGGAGCCGCCCACTGGGCATCGATCTCATTCTTGAAGAAGCCGCCGTAAACGGTCAGCTTGGCGCTGTCCATAACCGAAACGCCACCGTTGATCACGCCGCCGTAAACTGTGGTCACGCTGGTGCCCTTGAGCACCACATTGCCGTTGTACGTACCTGCGTGAATGGTAACAGTGCCGTTCTCCTGGTCGACCACGCTGGTGGAGGTCTCCACGTGCAGGGCGCTAACAGTCAGGTTCTCGCCCAGGATCAGGTTGCCCAGGTAAGCCGCCTTCACAGCACCGCCGCCGGTGCTGTTGCCACTAATAGCACCGTTGACCAGGGTCAGGTTGCCGGCAACGCCGTTGGCACCGCGGATGATAAAGGTGGTAGTGTTGCTGGAAACGGTATGGCCGCCCAGATCGATGGTCAGCGTCTTGGCGCTGATGGACAGGGTCTTATCCAGACGAATATCCGTCAGAACAGAAACCGTATCCCCGTCCTGTGCTGCCGCTACAGCCTCCTCCAGAGACTCGAACTTATTATCGCCCACCTGTGCCACATAGTCCTTGGGTTGGATGCCCCAAGTTCCATCGGCGTTTTCCTCAGGCTTAAAGTCCGGATGGATCTTGATCTCGCTATCCGTGGGATTATGGCTGAAAGTACCGCCGGTGATCCAAGCGGTGTACTTGAAGCCGTCGTAAGCATTGAAGAAGTCTTCGTTGACAGACTCGAAGTGACCACCGGTGATATTGACGGTGACAGGCATATCGGTGGAATCCTTGCCGTTGCCCTGGATGTAGAGCAGCGCAGTGTTCACATCGTTCTGCACAAAGGTACCGCCCTCGATATTGACGATCAGTTCCTTAGTGGCCGTGCCATTCATAATCCAGAAGATGCGGTTTTCCACATCATCTCTGGTATCGTTGTTGATGATCTTGCCGGTCTTTTCCGCACTGGAATCCACAATGGTGAGCTTACCGCCGTTGCAGACGCCGATCAGAGCATTGTCTACTCTGGTGCCGGTGTACGCGGACCAGTCAGCGGTGATGGTATAACCGTTCAGATCAAGGATCACACAGAAGCCATTGATAAGGATCGGATAATTGTAGGTGCTGTAATTTACATCAATGGAATAGTCGTGGAGAAGCGTCAGGGTATGCACTGTAGTATCTGCGCTCCGCAGGGTATCCAGTGCTTCCTTGATGGTGTAGTACTTCACGCCGTCCATTTCAACGACATAGTAGCGCTCGATGCCGTACAGACCGGTCTCTGCGTTGTATGCCGTCTCAAAACCGTTGGCGCACCACTGGTTCACATCCTGGGTGAATGTACCGCCGGTGATTTCCATTGCAGCAGTGCCGTTGACGTCGGGAGTATCCAGCCCGCCTCTGGAGATATTATCCAGAACCTCGCCGCCGCTAATCTTTGCAGTACCATTGGAGTAAGGTGCATCGATACCGCCGCGAGCACGACCGGAGTTGTGGCAAATAGTACCGCCGGTCATTTCGAAGGTATGGCCGCTGTGGAGGTAAATTGCTGCATTACGTCCGTTAGCGGGGCCGTAAACACCCGTGTTGGAACAGATCTTACCGCCCTTCATATAGAAGGTGCCCCAGTAAACACCAACTACCACACCGTTGGAGTTCCAACCGGTGTTGTTGGTGATCTCGCCGCCGTTCATAGTCATAACCGCGCCGGAGTAGATCTTGAACAAACCGTGGTTGCCGCCGACATGGTTGCCATCGATCACAGTGCCCGCATTCACGTTGACATTGATACCTGCGCCGGAGACATTGGCGACAACACCATTGCCCTGAGTAGCTGCAATGTGTTTGATCGTAGCACCGGTCAGATTGATGGTGGAGTTTGCGCCAGCAGAAACAACGCCCGCGCTCACCGAGTAGTTATTCTGAATAGTAACATTGTTCAGATTCACTGTGCCGCCGGTGGTAGTGATCATAAATGCAGTTGCTACAGGTGCTCCTTCTTCAGGAGTGAACCACTTAGCGGAGTTCTCCTTGGCAATGAAGGTATTCCAATCCGCCGCATCTGCATCGTAAGCTGCTTTGTCGAATACGTACTCGTTGCCGCCGTCGATGACCAGACCGCCGTCCAGAGTCAGCTTAGCGCCTGCATTCACTGCGAACAGTGTGCCGGTGTAGCTGTCGGCGCGGGTAATGGTATATGCGCCGGCAATGGTCACATCCCCGGAGATGACCAGCTTTTCGCCCAGGGTCACATTGCTCAGCAGGGTGACCGTCGCGCCGCCGTCAATTCCGTTGGCTGCCGCAACAGCCTCCGCCAGGGTGGTGTACTTTTCGCCGTCTACCTGTGCAACATACTTGCTCCACTTGGCATAGAGCACCGTATCCGCAGAGACGGTGGTGCCGAACAGGAATTGCGCAGTGCAAGCCGCATCCGTATACCAGCCGTCGAACCGGTAGCCATCCCAGATGGGTGTGACGGGAGCAGTCACTGCCTCGTCCTCTTCCACCTTATCGGTCAGATTTGCCTGGCCGTTGCCAAGGACGAAGGTAATATCGTACAGCGCCTTATGGGAGTAAGTGGCTGTATAGGTCACATCGCCGGTAACAGAAGACACACCGGGTGTCCAGCCGGCGAAGGTGTAGATGTTCTCTCCGTCTGCTGCCTTGGTGGGCTCTGCGCCTTCATAAGAGGGGGTCGTTCCGTAGGGGATGTCCGTATCCGTCTCCAGAACCGTACCGTCCTCATCCTCCCAAGTAACCGTGTACTTGTTAGTCACCGCAGTATAGGTAGCCGTATACTCTACTGCGCCGGTAACGGTGGTCACCGTAGGAGACCAGCCCGCAAACACATAGGTATACTGGGCGGTGGCTTCCTTGGTGGGCATTGCGCCGTCGTAAGAAGGGGTCGTTCCGTAGGGGACGTTCATATCCGTCTCCAAAACTGTGCCGTCCTCATCTTTCCAGATGACGGTGGCGACCCACTGGGCTACAAAGGTGGTGTCCGCAGTGATCTTGGTGTCCAGTGCGGGAGACCAGCCGGCAAAGGTACAGCCTGCGCGGGTGGGGTCAGCAATGCTCTCGGCAGTCATACCGGTCAGAACGCTCTGCTCCTCGTAAGAGCCCTCTCCGCCATTGACATCAAAACTGACGGCGTAATAGGTATCGTTTTCGTCAGCGATCTCATTGTTGTTGGCGTCTGTCTTCTGTGTCCAGGTGACCTTATAGCAGGCATTGGTATGCGTATGCTCGTAGTTGAACAGACAGATCTTAGTCCAACAAGAGCCGGTGTACTCCGTAGCATCACAGACATGGGTACAGGTCAGATCCGTTTCGGGATCATAGGTAGCGCAGAAAACATCGTCTGCAACCTGCTCGTTTGCGTATTCCGTGATGTAAGCAGCCTGTGCAGCTTCACCGGCTACCACGCCAGCTGCCTTAGCAGCTGGCACCTTAATAGAATCAGGTATATACTTGCCATAATCATTAATGGTCTTATTGTACGCATTCTGATAGGCATTATCATATGCAGTCTGGTAGCCCTGAGTAGACTTGGCCTCTTCACGATACGCTGCCAGCTTATTCGTATAAGCTTCGGTATCGAGATTGCTCAGATCCATTTCAGAGCCGGGCTTGGTATCGACGTG
>CAYYKC010000121.1:0-6196 GCA_964471605.1 uncultured Akkermansia sp.
GGCAGAAGGCCGTCGCCAGGGGATGCTGGTGGAGACGATTCACGGTGTCCGCACGGTCAAGTCGCTGGCGCTGGAGCCGGTGTTGCAGCGCAAGTGGAATGACACGGCTGCGTTTGCCATCTCCCGCTATTTCAATGTGGCCAAGATTTCCATGACGGCGAGAACGCTCAGCCACTGGCTGGAGCGGCTCATGGGGGTGTGCATCATCTGGGTGGGTGCGCTGGCTGTATTTGATGCGGAGATTTCCGTGGGTGCGCTCATTGCCTTCAATATGCTGGCCGGGCGCGTGACCGGGCCGCTGGTGCGCATTGTGGGGCTGGTGCATGAGTACCAGCAGACCTCGCTTTCCGTGCGTATGCTCGGGGTGGTGATGAATGCCCGGGATGAGCAGGTGGGCGGCGGTATCCGCCAGCCGCTGCGCGGTGAAATATCCTTTGAGAACATCCGCTTCCAGTATCTGCCGGATGCTCCGCCGGCCATTCGTGATTTCACCTACCGCATTCAGCCCGGCACCACGGTGGGGTTGGTGGGGCGCAGTGGTTCCGGCAAGACAACGGTGACCAAGCTGATGCAGGGGCTCTATCCGCTCCAACAGGGTGTCATCAAATACGATGGAATTGACCTGCGTGAGATTGACCGCTCGCATCTTCGCTCTCACATCGGCGTGGTGCTGCAGGATAATTATTTCTTCCACGGTACAATTCGTGAGAACCTGACGCTCACCAAGAAAGATGCCACGATGGAGGAGGTTATCTATGCTGCCCGCGTGGCCGGAGCGGAAGAATTCATCCAGAATCTGCCGCGCGGGTACGATTCTATGCTGGAGGAGAATGCCAGCAACCTGTCCGGCGGTCAGCGCCAGCGGCTTGCCATTGCACGTGCGCTGCTGCCCAACCCTCGTATCCTCATTTTCGATGAGGCCACGAGTGCGCTTGACCCGGAGAGCGAGACGCTTATCCGGCGTAATCTCAAGCAGATTGCCCGGAACAGAACCGTATTCATCATTTCCCATCGCCTGTCCATACTCTGCCGTGCGGATGATATTGTGGTGCTGGAGAAAGGGGCGATTCTGGAGCATGGTACACACCGCCAACTGGTTGCTGCCGGCGGTTTGTATGCCGGTTTCTGGCAGCAGCAAATGGGAACAGAGGAGGATTGAGAGCCATGAGCCGTAAAAAGAAACGATTGAAAGAGTTAACGGATGCCGATATCGCAGCCTGCGAGCCGGAATCCATCTGGCTGGAGACACGCAAGTGCCCGGTGCCGGCACACAGTGTGATGTGGGTGATAGTTCTGCTGCTGGTGCTGGGGGTGGTGTGGGCCTGTGTGTCGAAGGTGGATAAAGTGGTGGCAGCAGAGGGAAAGTTGGTGACCACGCGCCCGAATATCACTATGAAACCGCTGGAGCGCAGCGTCATCAAGTCCGTGCCCGTGCGCATGGGGCAAGTGGTGGAGAAAGACCAGGTGCTGGTGGAGCTTGACCCCACCGTGAACGCCGCAGAGTTGAAATCACTCACCGACCAGCTGGCTCACTATCTCTGCCAGGAAGCCCGCCTGAAAGCGGAGCAGCGCGGTGCTGCGGAGCTGGTGTTGCCGGCGGATTTGGCTGATTCTGAACCCGCTGCGCAGCAGAAGGCTCTCTTCCGTACGCGCTGTGATTATTACGCCAAACGTGTGGCGTATCTGCAGGCCAGCGTGGATCGCTATGCCGCGACCTCAGCCTCTGTGGAGAAATCGCTGGACAAGTATGATGAGATGATGGAACCGCTCAATCGTATTGAGTCGGTATACATCAAGCTGGCGGAGCAGGGGCTTGCTCCCCGGGTGGAAATGCTCAATACCAAGATTCAGCGTATGGGCAACGAAATCGAGGTGGAGAATCAGCGCACCCGTTTGGTGGAGGATGAGCAGATGCGTCATACGGCGGCGGCAGAGCTGACCACCTTTGTGGCAGAATGGAAGCAGCAGATAGATGAGCAGCTGGCGGAAACCGGCTTGCAGATTATGGCTTTGCGCGAAAAAATACGCCAGACCTCCTACCTGTCAACGACGGAGAGCGTGAAGTCTCCCTGTCGCGCCGTGGTGCATGAGATTGCCCCCTATCAGGAGGGGTCTGCTGTGCGCGAGGCGGAGGCTTTCATTACCCTGATTCCGTTGGACGAACCGTTGGAGGCAGAAGTGGATATTCTGCCCAAGGATGTGGGCCTGCTGCGTAAGGGTGATAAGGCCCGGCTGAAGCTGGATGCGTTCCCCTTCCAGAAATACGGTACGCTGGAAGGCAGTATCACATATATTTCTGCCGATACGGTGGAATCGACCTCCAATCTGGATCAGGAGGAGGGTAGTTCGCTTTCTGCTGCCACCGGTGGTAAGCGTCCGCAGTTCCGCGTTCGAATGGCCGTGAATGGACAGTTGGACGGGGTGCCGGCTCAGCTTTGGCAGAGCGCCGGCATGCGACTGCGTGCGGAAATCAAGGTGGGCGAGCGCACGGTTATTTCCTACCTCATGCACCCATTCCTCAAGGCGATGGATGAATCCATCCGCGAGCCGTGATAGGGGCAGTAGCGGTTACTCCAGACCGTATTCGAGCACGAGGGCGGCTTCGGATTCAATGACTTTTTCTTCCTGCGAGAGCAGCTCGGACTGCATGCGGTGCAGCTCCTGGGCTCGCTCCAGGAAGTCGGCCGGGTTGTCGGAGGGGGAGTTCCGGATGAAGTCCATGCGCTTCTGCATGTAGCTGCGCCAGGTGAAGTATTCGTTCATGCTGCGGCGCAGGAGTGTCATCTTCTGTTTGTGCTCCAGGAGGGAGCGCACGACATCGCGGCTGACCTGCTCGTAGCGGGCCTTATTGTCCTTGTAGGTGTACCAGTTGTCCAGCTTGGTATCCAGAGTGTAACTGAGGCTCAGATTGAGCGTGGTGTCCTCCATGTCCAGGAAAGTGCCGCTGTAGGTCCCGCCGGTGGAGGAGAAGAGGGAGGGGCTGTACATGCCGGTATTGATGGTGGGCAGGTAATCCATGGCCACGCCGTATTGTGCCAGTCTGGCCTGCTCGAGCTTCAGCGCGTGCTGGCAGACCATCAGTTCCGACAGCTGCTTCATCTTTCTGCTGTAATGGCTCCACCGGAAAGTCGGCATGCCGGAGGGGAGGATGTTCCAGCGGGCAGAGGTATCACCCAGCAGGGTGGATATCTGTTTCCAGTATTCCAAATCGCTGTTTTCTGCACCGAAGTTCGGGGGCGCGGGTAGGGTTTCTCCGGTTGCTGATGCTGCCGATTTTTTGTCGTGGGCGAGCTGTCGCTGCCGAAGGTCGCGCGTGCGAACTGCTGTGTAGAGTTTGGAAATCAACTCCTGTTCCTTGCCCTCTTTGGCCTTGATGGCCGCATAGGCTTCAGCTTTGGCAGAGTATACCTTGTAGGGAACTCTGGTGAGGGTGGGGAGGTAGAAGTGGATGTTGACGGATGTCTGGATATCATCCGAGCTGAGCGTTTGGGTGAGCCCCTGCAGCGATTTGTTGAAATAGCTGTAGTAGCTGACACCCGGAATCATGTCGGTATAGACACTGAGGGCCTCGCGCTGCTCGTGTTCGATGCGAGCCTGAGCTGCCAGCAGCTGAGGGTTCTGCCGCCGCATCATGGCAATGGCCTGCTGCCAGGAAATGGAGCGCTGGGGCAACTCCTCCCACAATCGGGTTTGGGAATAGAGGCGCTCGATTTCCGCCGAGACCCGGTCAATGCGTTGGTCAAGGCTGCAAGCCGACAATAGAACCGCCAGCGCAAGAATGGGAAACAAGTGCTTCATGCTCGATGCTGAATCCTACCAGAATATGGAGGCGTTGGCAAGAAGGAGTTGTTACATCCGACGCATATTCCGAATGATGAAGACGGCGACCAGCGCGCTCGTACAGGCCAGGATGCCGCATTGCCACTGCGGACTGATGCCGAGCCACATCATCGCGCCTTGCAGCACTACGGACATGATGCCCAGAAAGCAGTCCACCAGATTGCCGGCGGCTATCACATCGCCGCGTTTATCGTCATCTGCTCTGTCTTGCAACAGGGCATTCAGCGGTACCAGATAGCCGGAGGCAGCAAAGCCCGTGAGGGTCAGTGCCGCAAAGAATAACGGTGTGCCATAGGGGATGAACGCCAGCGCGGCGCAGCCCAGAGTCATGCCGATGCCTCCCGCCGTGGCGACCCAGGTGCGGATTTTTCCGGCGCAGATGATGGAGGCCACCAGCCCGCCGGAGATGGCACCGCCGCTCAGCCAGGCGAAGAGGATGGCAGAATCTTTCTGCTGCCCGAGCACCTGCATGAAGTCGGCAGAGGATTGCACGGGGTTGGTTTCTGCCGCCATTTGCAGCACGATGAGCATCATGATGCCGGCGATGAACCAGAAATAACCGATGCCTATCTCGCTGTTGCGCAGAACTTTGTTGTCCCAGAGCATGCGCAGCTGGGTAAAGTGTTTCCAAAGCAGGTTCCATTCGAAAGGACGTGTGCTCTGTGGTGCATAGCGGGGGATGAACATGCTGAGGATGAGCACCATGACGGCACCAATGGTGCAGACGGAGCAGGGGACGGCAGCCGCTTCCCATCCGCTCTCTCGTCCCCAGAGGCTCAGCAGGGTATAGACGATGTAGAGCGCACCGATCTGCCCCACCAGCAAAGCCAGCATGGAGGTTATTTCCAGTATGCCGCTGGCAAAGCCGATGTGCTCCGTGCCGACCATATCTTTGACCAGACCTTTCTTGGCCGGGCTGAAGAACATGGCCTGCACGCAGAAAATGGTGAACGAACCGAAGGCCAGCGGAAGATTCTGCGTCCAGAGCCCGATGGACATGCCGGTGAGCACCAGCACCTGGAGCAATACCATAGCCTGCAGCAGCCGCGTCTTACACACGCGGTCAGACAGCCACCCCGCCAGGGGGGAGAAGAGAACAAAGGGGAGAACAATGAGTACGGAGAGCGGATATTGCAGCGTCTTTGCCATCCAGATACCCAGTGCGATGAGCAGAAACTGAACCCCCTTTTCATTGAGAGAGTTCATGGATTGGATGACAACCAGACTCGCAAATGAGCCCCAGGGTTCATTCTTTTTGCCCGGAGAGGAAACAGATTGCGGCATGGGGGGATTGTACACCCGCCCATGCCGCTCGTGAAGCGTAAATTACGCCAGTAACAGTTTTGCCTGTTACTGCCAGTTGTTATCCTGCATGAAGAGCTGTGCGTTCTTATACCCTTGTGCAGCCGCGCGGCCTATCCAGAATTTGGCCTGCTCAGTATCCTGAATCACGCCGACTCCGTGAAAGTAGCAGCGTCCCAGATTGTATTGCCCGGCATCGTTCCCCATTTCTGCGGCCCGGCGGAAGCAGCCTGCCGCACGGATTTCATCCTGCGGCACGCCTTCGCCGTTCCGATAGCAGAGCCCGAGGTTGTTCCATGCCGGGGCATAGCCTTGCTCCGCCGCCCGCTGGTGCCACATGACTGCCGTGGGTAAATCTTTCGTCACTCCTGTCCCGAAATAGTAACAGAGCCCGAGGTTGTCCTGCGCATTCGGATCACCGTTCATGGCGGCTTGCCGATACCAGTATGCCGCCTGCACAGGATTTTTTGCTGTGCCGGTGCCGAAATCGTAGCTTTTTGCCAGCGTAAGCTGAGCAGGGATATACCCTGCCTCTGCGGCTTCGCGCAACTTCGGCATGGCTTCCGAGTAGCGCTTAGCCTGATAGAGGACATTAGCCTCGTTGTACAGCGCATCAGGGGTGGTGCAGCTGCAGAGCAGAGCCGCTGCTGCCATGGTCAGAATGAACGGTGTTTTTTTCATAGGCTTGACTAATTAGTGGAGAGAGAGATGGAGCGCCTCAGCCGTTCAACTGAAGTTGGTCAGCAGGTAATGCTCGGCATCGAGCGCCGCGCGGCAGCCCATGCCGGCTGCGGAGATGGCCTGCTGGTATTTCGGGTCTGCCACATCGCCTGCGGCAAAGAGTCCGGGCACTCGGGTGTCCGTGCCGCCGGGGCTGGTGACGATGAATCCGCCGGCATCCAGCTCAACGAGGTCGCCCAGGAACTTGGTGTTAGGCACATGGCCGATAGCCATGAAGACGCACTTCACCTCCAGCGGACGTTCCTCCCCGGTGACGGTGTCTTTCAGGGTGATACCACAGACTTCACCGCTTTCATCCGTTTGGTAGGCAGCG
>CAYYKC010000122.1:0-6104 GCA_964471605.1 uncultured Akkermansia sp.
AAAGAAAGCACAAGACCTCACGTTTCTACTACCAGCAGATTTGAAACAGACCCGATTTATCGCTTCCAGACCATTGTATTTCTCACGTATAGGACTTTTCGCATATTCCACGAAGCGATTCAGACTCCTGCTCAGGCCGCCTTTCTGCAGCCCCGGGAAACCGGGACGCTCATGCACCTGCGACACTCGCCCCCCAGATGTCTGGTATAGCGTTCGATAATTCCGCACGCCTGCGGCGTGCAAAATGCCCGACAATTTCCAATTTTTCCTTTGCAAACTTGTGGAATCATTTACCGAACGATATACTAGACCATACGGCAGGATTACGGCCTACAGAACATACGGCTCCAACTCTGCAAGCTGCGCAGCACTAGGCGGATTAATATAATAAGTTCCCTTTTCAATCCAAGTCTGGCCTGAGAATGCGTTAGGAACCAGTTTCTGCAAAATCACCTTCAGATCATCGTGAGGGATAAGCGCCCATCTTTCACCCGGCAGCAGGCAAGCCATGTAAATATCCTTGCCCTCATACTTCTTGGCAATATGCAAGCCTTCACCCTTCAGCTGCACCTTCAAAACATCGCCGCTTTCTGAGTGATAAGCCAAAAAATCGGCACCGTTGGAATCATTACGCACCCAGTCGCTGCCAAATCCATACTCACTTAACAGCGCTGTCAGATGATGATAATTGTATACCTCCTTATCCTTTGACGAAAGCGCAGCTTTATCTCTCTTGTTAATGCCCAGAGTTGCAAGAAACATACACTCCTGCGGCTCCTCGGCATTCTCTGCAGCGAGTGAGCCATCCGGAAGAACCTGCCTTTTTTCCCTCTGAGGAGCGACCTGAGAGTCTCGGGGAGTGTACGATATGTTGGTCTCAACGCCAGGGCTGATTCCCTTTTCGATCCATACTCGTGCCATGTACCCATCATTTTTGTTATGCCCGTTGGCAAATTTCTGAGAAGTTATACCTATCCGGTGCTTTTCCAATCCTTCCGCGCGGTATTTATCGCGGATGACCCGGGCTTGCTCGGATGGAATCCAATTTTCTGTACCTTTCAAAATACAATAGTGTTTATTCATGTTTGTCATTAAGTCTAAATCGGTTCATTGATTATAATACATATCACTGACGCCCCAATGGCCAGAATCACGCCCGTCTCGGAAGGAGGCGGGCGAAGTTACGGTTGTTCGAGGCACGCACTATGACGAGCCAGGAGTGGGGTATACTCTCCACTCCGTGAGTCAGAGCCAGCAGCACACCGGCCAGAGCGGCGTTCGTGTCCGTTGAGCCGCCGGCATTCACGATTTCCTCCAGCGCACTGCGGTAATCTGCCGCATGCAGCAGCTGGTAGAATACACTCTGCAGTGCCACCTGCACGCTGCTGCGGTCCGCGCCGTCGTATGCAGGCCGTTCCGCAGCAGCACGGAGAAGGGCATCCTGCACCGGAGCGCTTACCCCCTGCTCTGCGGCAAAATCCAGCGAAGACTCGTAGATGCCCTGCGGTGTAGCACCGGGCTGCATGGCCAGCAGCACCGCGCGTACATATACCGCATTCACCTCGGCACACACCGGGTTCGGGTGGGTAACGGCGGTATCCTCTCGGACAGCAGCCTGCCAATCGAAGTCAGGGTGCTCCGCAGCCCACAGAGCGATGGGCAGCACTCTTGCGAGCGCGCCGTTATCCTGACTCCCGGTGTCCGGAGCACCGCTCAGGGCTGCGCACTCTGCCATCCCCATACCGGAAGTAAGCTTCCGATATTCGGTAAGAACCGTTCTGCAGCTCCACCCCTGAACTGCATGCAGGCACGCATGGAGGGCATACGCCCGCTTGGTGGTATCGCCCACCATGCCGCTTTTTCGCCCGGCGAGGGCTCCGCTACCGGCCTCCATTTTGCGCAGGCCCAGCGGGTACTTGAGCTGTACCTCGTGCTGACTGCAACCCGCAACCGGTGCGCCCAGCGCATCGCCCACCATGAACCCGGCCCAGGCAACCTGAGCCCGGAGATTTCCACGCGCGAGGCCGGGAGTTTCCTCCTTCTCCGGTAAAGGAGGGAATAATCTCTCCAGCTTTGGGAACTTCAGGGCACGAGCCAGCTCGCTGTGATGCAGAAACGCACCCTTCTCATCTGCCTTTGCCCCATACTGCAGCAACAGTGAGACGAGCCGGTACACCCGCTCACGCGAGTGCTTGGAGGTCATGGCGAATTCCAGAGCTGTGTTCCCAGTGCTGCTTCGCAGATTCGGGTCTGCACCGGCCCTCAGCAAGGCCTGTAGAACCTCCGCATTCCCACGGATTGCTGCCTCCTGAACCGGAGTTGTTTGAAAGCGGCAGTTGGCATTCACCCCTTTTGCCAGAAGCTCAAAGACCTTCTGTGTTTTATTTTTCTGTGTAGCCTGCAATAGTTCAAGTTGTCTTGGAGTCATCGTCTTTTTCGTATCAAAGTTCTGTTTTTAATTGTAAATACTTTTTTGTTTTTTCAACAGACTTAATTTTAACTCATAGCAGCATTGACAACCATTTCGTCAGGCTTATCCCTTGAAAAAATTACCCCCCATGGCACGCAAATCCTTCCGGCGCAGCACCAGGGACTCGTAGCGCGGTTCATTTGCCACACGCACGCAGACCAGCCATTCGCTCGGGATGCTCTGTGGGCCGTAAACGGCTGCCAACAGAGCCCCGGCGATGGCCGCATTGGTATCCGTATCTCCGCCGGAGGAGACGATATCTACCAGCGCGGAGCGAAAATCGCGCGCATGCAGGAGCTGGTAAAAGACGCTCTGCAGAGCTACATGCACCCAGCCGATGTGCTCACCATCATAATCCGGGCGTTCCGTAGCAGCGCGGCGCAGGGTATCGATAACCTCCGGCATAATTCCCTGCTCCTCCGCCCAAGAGAGAGTGGATTCGTAAATGGTCTGCGGGCTCATGCCACCTTTCATGGCAAGCAGGAGGGCGTACACATACACCACATTGCACTCTCCATTCACCGGGTGCGGGTGCGTGAGAGCCGCATCCTCGCGAACCGCGCTCATCCAGTCAAAACCGGGATGAGAAGCCGCCCACAGAGCCAGCGGCATCACGCGCATGAGCGCACCGTTGCCCTGAGCCTCCGGTTGGGGATTCCCCAGGAGCGCATCCTTGGTAGCATCCCCTACATCCGGCGGGTCGGAGGCTATCCACTCCTGATAGCGGCGCATAGCGGCCTCCGGCGACCAGCCGCCGACATCCAGCAGTGACTGATGCAGACACCAGGCCATCTGTGTGTCATCGGTCACCTCCCCGGCCTTTCGGTTCGTGCAGATACCGAACCCCGCCACCATGCGACCCAGGCCGTCCGGGAAATGCCGCAGCACGTCGCCGTGGTAATTGAACTCTGCGGGAGCTCCCAGAGCATCCCCCACCATCAACCCGGACCACAGGGTGCGGGACATCATTTCCATAGATAAAGGGCAGCAGGTCATATTAGCGGATTCGTGATGAGTAGGCATATGGTATAGTTTGTGAAAAAGAGGGAGTGAAAAACTCATTGCCCTCTATATATAGGTGTTACTGATTAGGCTTCCGGAAAAACCTTCCCCCGGTCGCGCTCTGCGTATATACATCTACACCATTTTCTCAAACAAGATTTATCGCTTCCAGACCATTGTATTTCTTACGCATAGGACTTTTTGCATATTCCACGAAGCGATTCAGGCTCCTGCTCAGGCCGCCTTTCTGCATTTTCGGAAAATCGGGGCAGATACGCATGATCTCATCGTGCAGCCCCCGGGCATCGCACTCCGGACTACCCAGCAAGTCCCTCTTCAACAACTCCGCACACCGCCGTACCTGAGAAACACAGGTAGACCGGCTGGACGCATTCACCACCCCGTTCTTGTGCAGATACACGCGGAACGCACTCTCATCCAGCGCCTCTGCACAATCGGCCAGAAAATCCGCCGTGCTCTCGAGGTTCACCAGGAAGTCCCGAGGAAACAGCCCACCCACAAAACGGGCATAAAAATCCGCAGGTGCCCCGTACAACTCCGGCAGCGGCCCCCGCACCACCACACGCGGGTTCGCGCCATTGACCAGCAACACCGCAATCAACGCCAAATCTCCCCGCATACAGGCCAGATGCAGCGGCGTCACAGGAATCCGCACATACTCCGGCGAGAAACGATGCTCACTGAACAGCCTGCTGAAATCCATCGTATAGCGCTTGGCAGCGTGGTGCACGATGATATCCTCCGTCAGCACCGCCACCTCATTCGCCGCAGCCCCATACTCCAGCAGCGCCAGCACATTGTTCACCTTGGCGGAAAGCACCGCATGCATCAGCGGCGAAAGCCCGGAGGCATCCGCCGCATTCACATCCGCCCCCGCATGAATACAGCGCAGCAGAGCATCGCATGAGTCGCACGTGGCATACTCATGGATGGTACTCTTCCCCGCCGCCGCTCCGCGCCGGGGCCTCCGCCCGCGTGAGCGCCGACTCTTTTTCCCGTGTCCGCCCGAACCGGGTGCTTGTTTACTGTTGGTGGTCACTATATATGCAATTTCTGTGAGATACCTTTCTCGACACGATCTACATCCCTCTCTTGCAGACAGCATCGGCTAAGCTCGCGACTTTGGGCATATTGGAAGTGACCACTTACCTTCAATTATCAGGATTGGGTGACTCTATTGTCTCTTCATCATAATCTATAACCTTCCATAAATATTTTGAAAAATCAGCAGGATTCCGGAGTCTCCACATCTCTTTGCAATCTCGAAGATTGATTTTTATATCTCGCTTATCTTCATTTACCCTGTCCGGGTTATTACGGCTGTATCTCCTCTGATTATTAGGCTCAAAAGCTTCTTTTTCAAAACTTCCCATTGGCATCTTAAAAATGTAACACATACGGTCCATAACCTGTCCATCTCTTCCACCTGCGACCAAATATAAGTCGTTCATCAATTCAAAGTTATTTATGGTCCAGCACCCCCAGCTTAGGCCGTTATTACGGTTATAGTAAATCCTAGACTTGTGATTCCTACGTCCGTTGACTTCACTCATGATACGTCTTTCCTCCTCCTCAAAAGACGTTTCGTCTACAATAGTGACAGGAGGAACCGGGGCTTTACCCTTATTTTGAATAAACTCCTCTACACGAGGGTTGGTTATTATGTCTGAAGATGTTAACATACTACGCAGATGAACACCGTCTATGGATTTTACACGACTGAGCGCAACATAGACTTGTCCCTCTGCAAAAGCTCCATTTTGACCCAAATCGATGTATACATTATCCCATGTTTGCCCTTGTGATTTGTGAATAGTAATGGCATAAGCCAATTTCAACGGATACTGTTCGAAAGTGCCTATAGTTTTTAATTCCAGTTGATCATTATCGCTCAGGTAGTATTCCTGTTGATCCCATTTTTCCTTTCTCAAATCAACCACCGTCTCGTTATCGAGGCATACGGTAATGGAGTCTTGACCAAAGGACTGAACGAGCCCCATGGAGCCGTTTACATAATTACCTTTCGGATCATTTTTGCATATCATGACTCTTGCGCCGACTTTTAACTCCAAATTATGGGGCACATGGAATTCTTCTATATGACGCAATCCCGATTCTCCGGTATAATAGGATCCTGAGACGGTTGCGGTATATGTTCTTTTTTCACCAGGGAGTTTACTCAACTTATCCTCGTTTATTGCTTGTGCATCAGCCCTTTTGGCCGTTACGATTGATACATTTTCACCCGGAGCACGCACTTGTCTATTGAAATATTCCAAAGCAGTTTCAAGATTTATACCTTCACCAATGTTTCTCAGGTGTTCAATAAATTTGTCGTCACCTGACTGTCTGTGATTTTCTGTCAATCTTCTAAATTGGAAATTACCATTTCTGTAACACACCGAGTCAAAGAAAAACGGTTTTTCCTGCCCGTATGTCTCAAGGAGATATCTTCTGGCTTCTTCATCATCAATTCTGTATACGGGTGGCAATTGGTATAAATCACCAATCAAGACAATTTGAATACCACCGAATGGAGCACCATTCCCCTTTGCCTGGCGGCGCAATTTTTTTGCTGTAAAATCTCTGTCATCGGGGCAAAACACGCTTG
>CAYYKC010000123.1:0-5910 GCA_964471605.1 uncultured Akkermansia sp.
CGAAACAGAGGAAAGTCAATAAGAAATCCCGACATCGAAATGCGTTTGCCCTACTCAATACGCTTGACAGGAAGACGGCGCTTCTGTTATGATGTCTGGTGTCAAGAAAGCCTTTAACAGGTAGGATAAGTATAGGCAATTTGTAACACTTCTAAAAATTATTCAAAAGTATGAGCACAACAACAGACGAACAGGTAAAGGCCTGCACTCCTGACGGATGGCAGGGGTTCAAACCGGGGGCGTGGCAGAATGAAATCAATGTGCGCGATTTCATTCAGCAGAACTACACGCCCTATACCGGTGGCGATGATTTCCTGGCCGGCCCGACCACCCGCACGGAGAAGCTGTGGGACACGGTGAAGGACCTGCTCAAGAAAGAGATTGAAGCCGGTGGCGTGCTGGATGCCGACACCGAGGTGGTGTCCTCCATCATTTCCCATGCTCCGGGCTATATCGACAAGGAACTAGAGACTATTGTGGGTCTGCAGACGGACGCCCCGCTGAAGCGAGCCCTCATGCCTTTCGGCGGTGTGCGTATGGCTCACCATGCGCTGGAGGCATACGGCTATACCATGAGCAAGAAGACGCTGGATGCGTTCAAGAAGCTTCGCAAGACGCACAATGACGGCGTGTTCGATGCCTACACATCCTCCATTCGTGCGGCTCGCTCTGCCGGTATCGTGACCGGACTGCCGGATGCTTATGGCCGTGGCCGTATCATCGGCGACTATCGCCGCGTGGCGCTGTACGGTATTGATAAGCTGATTGCCAGCCGCCGCACGGATTTGAAGGAACGCGAGAATCTGGTGTTGACGGATGATGTCATCCGCCTGCGCGAGGAGCTCAACGAGCAGATTCGCGCACTGGATGAGCTGGCACAGATGGGTGAGTCCTACGGCTGCGACCTGCGTCGCCCGGCCACGAACTCGCGCGAGGCCGTGCAGTGGACCTACCTCGGCTACCTGGCCGCGGTGAAGGAGCAGAACGGTGCCGCCATGTCCCTGGGCCGTGTGTCCACCTTCTTTGATATCTATTTCACCCGCGATCTGGAGCAGGGCACCATCACGGAAGCCGAAATCCAGGAGATCATGGACCACTTCGTCATGAAGCTGCGCATGGTGCGCTTCATCCGCACCACAGAGTACAACAACCTCTTCTCCGGCGATCCCACCTGGGTGACGGAATCCATCGGCGGTATGGGCGAGGACGGCCGCACGCTGGTCACCCGCAGTTCTTTCCGCATGCTGCAGACGCTCTACAACCTGGGGCCGGCCCCGGAGCCGAACCTGACGGTGCTGTGGTCCACACAGCTGCCGGAGGGCTTCAAGCGCTTCTGCGCCAAGGTGTCCATCGAAACATCCTCTGTGCAGTATGAAAACGATGACCTGATGCGACCGCACTGGGGCGATGATTATGGCATTGCCTGCTGCGTGTCGGCCATGCGCATCGGCAAGCAGATGCAGTTCTTCGGCGCCCGTGCGAATCTGGCCAAGTGTCTGCTCTACGCCCTCAACGGCGGTGTGGACGAGGTCAAGTTCAAGCAGGTGGCTCCCGTTTCTCCGCGCTACGAGGGCGATGTGCTGGAGTACGACAAGGTGATGGAGCTTTTCGACAAGATGCAGGATTGGCTCGCCAAGACCTATATCGACGCGCTCAACGTCATCCACTATATGCACGATAAGTACTGCTACGAGCGCATCGAGATGGCCCTGCACGACCCGGAAATCCTGCGCACCATGGCCTGCGGTATCGCCGGCCTCTCCGTGGCAGCAGACTCCCTGTCGGCCATCAAGTACGGCAAGGTGACCGCCATCCGCAACGAGGAGGGCCTCATCGTGGACTTCAAGACGGAGGGCGACTTCCCCTGCTACGGCAACAACGACCCGCGTGTGGACGAGATTGCCTGCTCGCTTGTGACTAACTTCATGAACAAGATTCGCAAGCTGCATACCTATCGCAACTCGCTGCCCACCCAGTCCATTCTCACCATCACCTCCAACGTGGTGTATGGCAAGAAGACCGGCAACACCCCGGACGGCCGCCGCGCCGGCGAACCCTTCGCCCCCGGTGCCAATCCCATGCACGGCCGTGATAAGAACGGCTCCGTGGCTTCCATGCTCTCCGTGGCCAAGCTCTCCTACGAGGATTCGCTGGACGGCATCTCCTACACCTTCTCCATTGTGCCCGGCGCCCTGGGCAAGGATGAGACGGAGCGCGAGGGTAAGCTGGTTTCCCTGCTGGATGCCTACTTCGCCGCCACCGGCCACCACATCAACGTGAACGTGCTGGAACGCGAGACGCTCATGGATGCCATGGAGCATCCGGAGAAGTACCCGCAGCTCACCATCCGAGTGTCCGGCTATGCGGTGAACTTCATCAAGCTCACCCGTGAGCAGCAGCTGGAGGTCATCAGCCGTACCTTCCACACCAGATAATTGGTAACGCCATTCTGAATCAGGAAGTTCGGAGTCGTCGGCTCAGGTGGCAACACCTGCGGGCGCAAGTCCTCCGAACTTCCTTTTTTCATCTCCCCATCCGGCTTCGTTCATACTGCGAGCAAAGCGTGCGGAATTGTAACATTCGCAAATCGTCATTCGTAATTTTTCATGGGTTTAGTACATTCAGTAGAGTCCTGCGGTACCGTGGATGGGCCGGGCATTCGCTTTGTGCTGTTTTTGTCGGGTTGCAGCCTGCGCTGCCGCTACTGCCACAACCCGGACACCTCGTTTACCCGCCGAGGAACGGAACGCAGCGCGGAGGATGTGCTGGAGGAAATATCCCGCTACCGCGATTTCCTGGTGAATGCGGGCGGTGGGGTGACCATCTCCGGCGGTGATCCCCTCTTCCAGCCGGAATTCTCCCGCGCCATTCTGCGGGGCTGCAAGGTCATGGGGCTGCACACCTGCCTGGACACCTCCGGGCATCTGGGATGCAATGCGGATGAAGAGATTCTCTCCCTCACGGATTTGGTGCTGCTGGACATCAAAGCCTGGAATCCGGATCAGTATCGGCTGGTAACGGCACAGCCCCTCCAACCCACGCTGGACTTTGCCGAGCGCCTGGCCGCCCTCGGGAAGCCTGTCTGGCTGCGCTATGTACTCGTCCCCGGGCTTACCGACCAGCTTAACGACATTGAGGCGCTGGCACGCTATGCTTCCGGCCTGGGCAATATACAGCGTGTGGATGTACTGCCCTTCCACCAGATGGGGCGTTACAAATGGCAGGAACTCGGCCTTGATTACACCCTGACAGACACCGAGCCGCCTGAGCCGGAACTCACCGACCGCGTTCGCGCCATCTTCCGCACCCACGGCTTCGCGGAGTGTACTTATTGAGTGTCAACGCGCGTTTGCAAAGACAAGGTGGGTGCTATTGTTTCCCTTTTTGATGGTATAGCCACATACCCATGACGGATGGTGACTGCCAAAAATGGGCATCATAAGCACACAGAATCACCGGGAAATGGTGACGGGAGCGTCTGCGGGGGCAACAGGAACTATCTCAGCTCATTGAGGATGAGTTGGGGATGGGCGAAGGGGTAGTGGAAGCTGTCGAACTCAGTGCCGAGGCCGAGGGGACTCCACCAGGCACGCATGTTGTCCGGGGGGAAGATTTCATCACGGGTGGCGATATAGGCAGCATCCCAGTGCAGGTGGGGAGAGGAATCGGCGCTGCTCCATTCGGCCAGCAGGTTGAGTTCATCAAGCTTTTCCTCTGCTGTGCGGTCAGGGTAGGGGCCGGTGGGGATGTAGCGGCCTTCCTCTCCTGCGGCGGCGAAGGTGTTGACCCCGCCGTTGCGGATCTGGGCACGCATGGTGCGCTGCACAACACGCAGGCGCATGCCGTAGCGCGGGTCGACGGGGTAGGGGGTGCCGTTGAGCGCCACGGCGCGGTGCAGGGGCAGCTCGCGGCAGCATTGCTCGCTCACCCACACGCCGAATGACCAGGCAAAGAGGTAGATGCGGCGGTAGCGGGTGAAGCGGGCAGGATCCAGCGGTGCGATGCTGCGGTGGTCGTAGCAGACCAGCACATCGCAGCCCGGCGGGTCGATGTGGCACACGGCATTGGGTGTGGCAGCCCAGCCGAGCATGAAGATGACCAAATCCGGGTTGGATTCATCGCTCTTGAGCCAGGTTTCCTGCATGGTCGGGAAAAGCTTTACTCGCCGTATTCCGCCCAGGAGGAGCTGGTTTCCCAGACGCGCACGCGCTCCAGTTTCACGCAGTCGCGCACCGGGTAGCGGAGCGCACCGGATTTAGCCTTGTTGAGAGCCGCCTGTGCATGGCAGAAGACGGCGTGTGCCATAGCCTCACTGGTGGGATCCATCTTCTCAAAGGGGATGATGCGCTCGCCGTAGATGCTCCGGAAAGCCTCGTAATTGGGGTCGGCGGTATTCATGCAGAGCGCGTGGTCGAACTGCTCCAGAAACGTGTTCATCATTTCCCCGATAGCCTTGAAATCCATGACCATTTCGTGGTCATCCAGCGTTTCTGCGGCAAAGACCAGCTCCACGCTGCGGGTGTGACCGTGCGGGAACTGGCAGTTGCCGGGATGTTTGGAGAGCAGGTGTCCGCTCTCCAGCTCGATGCATTTGCAGATGCGGTACATGGGGGTATCAGGCAATCGGGGTGACGCCTTTCTTCAGGATGATATTGCCGTACTTGGCCGTTTCTCCGGTAATCACCACGGCGTAGGCGGCCTTCGCGCGGTCGTAGAAAGCATAGCGCTCCATGCGCTCGATTTCACCCTCATAGCCGAGAGCGGCGCGGTACTTGGCCTCCACGGCGGGGTCGAGGGTGTCGCCCGGTACGGCTGCCATCATGATGACCGGGGTGGCATAGGCATCCAGTTCAAAGAGGGGAATCATGCCTG
The DNA here is from genome assembly GCA_964471605.1 of uncultured Akkermansia sp. Classification (GTDB taxonomy): domain Bacteria; phylum Verrucomicrobiota; class Verrucomicrobiia; order Verrucomicrobiales; family Akkermansiaceae; genus Akkermansia. The sequence continues at coordinate 4,873 of CAYYKC010000123.1, forward strand.
CCAGAATGGCGTCGGCTCCCACGCCATCGGCCCGTACCACGTTGTCATTGAATGTATGGGCAGGGAAGTGAGCATCAGAGATGACGATTTCATCACCATGGCCCATTTCGGCCATAATCTTGAGCAGATTCGGAGAAATGACAGGAGAAATACCTTTTAACATAACGCGTGTATCATGCCACAATTCCGCAGGAGAGTCAATTGTTTTCCTTGCTATCTTCAGAGCAGAAGATGAGGGAATATGTCCTTGGAAACGCTTAGTTGACTGACACAAAAAGCACCGGATTCCATTCGGAATCCGGTGAGTAATGAATCGTGTGCTGAATAAAATCAGAACTGGCAGCCTACGCCGATGGTGATGATGTGCTGGCCGAAGTTGCCCGGATCCGTGAAGGTGCGGCCGAACTCATAACCGGCGCGGACATACACGGCCTCGCTGCACTGAATCTTCAGACCGCCGCCGACGCGGAAGGTGAAGCCATCGATGTCATCGGAACCCCAATCGGTTTCGATTTCTCCCATGGTGTAACCGGCCTTACCGCCGATGGTCAGGAAGATATCGTCCACCAGCTCGATGTTCAGGTCGTATCCGGCAGTGATGGGAATCAGGTAGATGTCGGTATCAACTCCGGCAATCTTGTCATCACCGTACTCATAGCCCACGCCTACGTTGAACTGGTGGCGGAAAGTGCCCTCAGCATCATTGTACAGGTTGAAGCTGCCGCGAACACCGTAGGTGTCAATCATGTCATCGTCGCCAATGGCATAGATGGCATCAATGGCGTAGACCGGCTGCATGTCGTAGGGAGTCAGTGCGCCGGGCTGCGGAGAGGGCAGGTAGTACGGAGCTGCGGATGCCGTGCCGGCAAGAACAGCCAGAATGCTTGCAATAGAAAGAAGTTTTTTCATAGACACTCTTTCTTTATCATATTATTTATCCGTTTTCAAGTAATTATTTCCAAAAGTTGGAGAGAAAATCCAACTTGAAAAGTGTAAAAACAAAAGCAACGCCCAAAAGTCTCCCAAAAAGTCTCCGAA
>CAYYKC010000124.1:0-5809 GCA_964471605.1 uncultured Akkermansia sp.
CCTTCTGCCTGGTAAAGCTCCTCCAGGCGGCACTGAAAAGGCTTAATCAGCACAGCAATCACCAGAGCCATCAGCAAGGTGAACAGCAGCACCACAAAAGTCAACTTCGTGCTGTACCAGAACAGCACCGGCAAAAACACCAGCAGCGATATCAGCTCCAGCAGGCTGAAGAACAGACTGCCGGAAAGGAACTGACGGATTTTCTCCGTCTGCTGCATGTGCTTGATGAGCACACCGCTGGAGATGCGTTCATAGAAATCCACCGGCAGATTCAACAACTTACGGAAAGTCTTGGTGGCCAAGCGAATATCAATTCTGTTCGTGGCAAAGATAAGCAGATAATTCTGCAGAAATTCCAGGATGGCATTGAACAGCAGCGCCACACACACCGCAATCCCCAGCACCGTCAGCGTGGTGTAACTCTGGTGCACCAGCACCTTATCCACCACCAGCTGGAAGAACAGCGGCGTCACCAGCCCGATAGCACTGATAGCCAGCACTGCCGTGGCCACCTCGCCCAGCAACTTTTTCTGCCGCGCAAACTCAGGGATGAACCAGAGCAGCCCAAACGGGCGATTCTCATCCAGCAGGGAGAACACCCGCTTGAACAGCACCACCTCGCCGCTGAACTTTTCCTCATACTGCTCCTGCGTCATCCACTCTATCACCGGAGCCTGCCCCTGCGCAGGCGGCGCAGGATCCCACACCCCGATAACACAGGGGGCGTCCTCCTTCGGCTCCTCACCGGGGGGCGGCGCCACCTCCCGCATGCCGCAGAGCACCGCGCCCGTTCCATCCTTCTTCACCCCCACACAGGGATAGATATGCTCCCGTTCCTCCAGCGCTGCCCACTTGAGCTTGCCCCGGCGGGATGTCATACCCAGGTCATCGCCCATCTTGCGCAGCAGACTCAGACTCGGCTCCTCCTCCACGGCATATTCGTGCAGCAAGCGCCGCACATCCGCATCCAGATTGTGATGCCGACAAATACTCACCAGACAGTAAATCAGCGTATGGCGACCGTCTGCGGCATAGTTCTGGTTGGCAAAATTGCGCAGAAACACCGCCTTGCCGCCCCACGCCTTTTCCAGTGCCGCTTTTTTCAGGAAAATCACCTTGCCACTCTCGCGGCTGAGCGGGTCAAATACCGCATAATGTTCCGCCTCTCCCTCCGCACCCCGACGGCAGCCCAGGAAAATCACCCAGTTACCATTTCCCAGCAGCAACACCACCGGAGAGCCGAAATGCGTTGCCAGCTCATCCGGCATCACATCCTCACGCCACTCCGGCTTGAGGCGCAGAGCAGAAAGCACCTCCTGCACCCGCTCCGGGGACTCCATAGAGCCACCCCCCATCAGCACATCCGGGTTCCCGGCATCCGGCACCAGCTTACAAATCTCCTCCAGACACGCGCGCGCCGTCTGAACCACTTCGAATTCCTCTTCCATAGATAAAAATCATTCAAAATTAGGCGACACCGCCCGGGCCGGAGCAGGATTCGGGTCCAGCGCCGTCCGATGCACCACCCCGGATTTCTCCAACTCCTCCACAAAACGCAGCATCGATTCAAATGCGCGCATGAACGCCGCCGCCGGCAGCACCAGCTGCTGGTCCACTACTCTGGGCAATTCCTGTTGCCCCTCAATCGGGCTTCCATCGTAATGAAAAAGATTCAGTCGCACCATCCCACCTGCCAGGGTGATATTGTCCACTCCGTCTGTATAGAGATACTCTTTCATAAAAAAGTTGAGGCAAGCCCCGACAATAGAAGTCGAGACCTGCCCATATTTTGATATTATTTACGCATTGGCAATGGTGAAGCGTTTGGTTTCGCCGTTTTCCTCCTCTTTCTCCAGCTCCAGAGCGTAGGTCGTGTTGTAGCGGCCCGCCCCGTTGTCGTAGGAGGCCACCTCCACAAAGTACGTCCCGCTGGTGAGCGACAGGGTGTGATCCAGGCCTCGGCTTGCCTTCACGGAGCGGCTCATCACCTGCGAGACGCGGCCATCGTCCTCTTCGCGCAGCAGCTTCACCTTCACCGCAGTTTCCAACTCGCTCAGCGCCAGTGACAGCTCTGCCGGTTTTGCCAGCTCGAAGCAGTAGTAATCCACCGCATCGCCCGTGCCCACCCAGCCGCTCAGCGCAGCATCCGCAGAGCCGCCGGACTGCAGCATCGTAGCCTTGTCCGTGCTGTTGTTGTCCGTCACACGGGAAGAGTCGGCCACCTCAGCCTCCACGCTCAGGCTGTACTCGCCGTTGTAGCGTCCCAACCCCTTGTCGTAGGATTCCACTCGGATGTAGCACTTCTCGCCCTGCTCCAGCGCGATGCCGCCCAGCGCCGTCGCCGCAGCCCCGGGAGCCACCAGCAGCTTGCGGGTCGGCGCAAAGCTCCCCTGCTCATCCAACTCACCCACGCTCAGATACACCTGCGTGCCCAGCGCCGCGCCATCCAGGCTGATGGCATACGCGCCCTCACCCTTCGCCGTGAAGCAGTAGTAGTCCGCAGGATCATCAAAGCCCACCCAGCCTTCAATGGGGTTCACATTCTTGCTGCTGCCATCGGAAGGAGTCGACAACTCTATGTTCGTTGCATCTACGGGGGAATTGTCCTCCAGAGGAGCTTCTGTGGTCAGGAAACTCTTACCCACGGCCCATTCACCCACATTGCCGGCACCGTCCACGGCAGCCACACGCCAATGGTACTGAGTCTGCTTCTCCAAGGTGTAGAAAGTTGCCGATAAGGCATCTATCTTCATTGACTGAGCTCCGACAAAGTCTTTGTTGTCGGCATATTCAACAAGGTATCCGCTGATACCGGAAATGTCGGAGACCGCATTCCAGGAAAAATCAGCCGAAACGCCGTGAGCGTTCACCTTCAGGCCATCCACCTTACCCGGGGCAGTAATATCCAATGCACTCTCCGCAACGACCGACCATGCTGACGTATTCCCTGCAGCATCCGTTGCAGCCACGCGTACATACAACGTACCTGCTTCCGGCACAGGTTGAAGAGCATACACCGTCCCTCTAATGTTCGAAACGGCCTTTGCATCAGAGAAATCAGCCTTCGTGGCATATTGCAACGTGTAGCCGACAGCGTCCTCCACCGTCTGCCAGGTGACAGATACGCCATTCTCATGAGTAACGGCCAGTACACTGCTCACAACCGCAGGAGGAATGATATCCAGATTGGACTGTGTCACCTGAGACCAATCGGATACGTTACCCGCCTCGTCCGCAGCAGAAACACGCACATACAAAATACCCTCATTCGCAACGTCCTCTATCAGACAGGACGTTTCCGTCAAACCTGTCATTTCTTTCGCATCGGAGAAATCCGGAGTCATCGCATATTGCAGCGTATAGACAACGGCATCTGTCCCCGCCTGCCAGGAGATGGAAACACCATCCTTCGTGGTGGTGGCATGCACCAGCTCCACCGGATTCGGGGCTGTTGCATCCATGGCAAAGTTACCCGTGGCTGTTCCCTTATTGCCGGAGTAATCACTAGCCTGCACGCTGTACGTATGCGAGCCATCTGCCAGCTCCAGAGAATAGCTGTTACCCTCGACGGTATGCTCTGTCCCATCTATGTTCACCACATAAGTCGACTCCTCCGTGCTGCTCCAGCTCAGAGTCACCTTGATGCGGCCATTGGAAACCTTCTCCACCACCGGTGTCTCCAGCGTCACCTCCGGAGCGACCGTATCGGGAAGGACATCCAACCCATTAATGGCTGTAACCGGCTGACCGTCCACGCTGACAAGCACATCTCGGAAACCTTCTGCTGATTCCAGAGTAGCCAAGACTTTTACCTTGAGCGTTGTCGCATCCACCTTGGTAATTTCCTGCACTTCCACACCATAGCCCATGTCTACGGAGACGCTGCTGGTTGTAAAATCGAGATTCTTACCGGTAATGATGACCTCCGAGACCTTTCCAACCGTCACCGTATTGGGAGAAACAGATGTAATGACAGGCGACTCCGGCGTAGCAGATGTCACAAACAGCGCATGCGAAAGGCTGAGCGTGGAGCCGGACGTTTTTACCTGCACCGTTCGGTAGCCCAGCTCTGCATCTTCATCCACAGTACCGGCTACGCGAATCTCCGTGGCAGATACGACTTCATACCCGGTAATATTCACACCGGGGCCAAGACTCAGTTGCGTCGTCTCCTGACTCCAGGATGTATTGTAGCCATGTATGGTGGCAACAAATTCTTTACCGCACTCGAATGAAGTACTGCTCACCGACACAATCTTCTGACTGCTCGGCTGAGAACCAACCGTCACCACATCCCTGCCCTCTGCTGTCTCCGTACCGGACTGCACTGTGATATCGTATGAATCCAGCGTACAATCGCCCTCCACCTGTACTGTCACCTGCAAGCTGGTGGCCGATACCACCTCCACATTCGTCACTTTGATATCCTCAGATGAGAACGACACCGTGGTCTGTCCGGCGCGCCAATTGGTGCCGCTTCCCGTCACCGTCAGCGTTGCCGTTGTGCCGCGATATACACTATTCGGCCCACAAGTCAGCACGACGGGTTTGGTCTGAGCAGAAAGGAAATTGTAGACAGCCGAAGAATAGGCTGTTTTATTTCCGCTATTCACAGAAGGGATCGACATATAAGCACCGCCAGTCTCCTGAGAAAGGATGGCAAACGATTCCAAATCGCTGCCGATTGTGCTTGGTTCAGACGTTTGCTGTACTGCCAGAGTGTACGACGTGTCCTCAAACTCATGAGCTCTCACTCGGAGATAATACGTTGTATTTTCATCCGGGCAGAATGATATACCTTCTCCGTTTTCCAACAATGCCACTTCTGTTTCTCCATCCGTGGCATAGATGTTTAAGAACGATTTGCGTGTATCATCGCTTTGCAAACTGATGGTATATGTGTAATACTTATCCATCGTAATGGAATACCAATCGTATCGATCTTCTCCGTAATGTACCGTTCCGGTAGCAGTATCACCTGGTATCAATGCAGTAGCAGATGTGTAGTCATCATCACAGGTTGCAGATTCAGCAGTAACAAACCCATCTCCCGTTGTACCCATGGTGCTCAAGCTCATTGTAGCGGGAGAGGTTGTCGCCCCCATAGCTTCCGGGACTCCGACAGAAGTACTTACCATTGAGCCGGAAATCACTGAGTAAACCTTTATCCCCTTAAACTTTGCTTTAGCCTTTGCTGCACTAATGTTTGCACCGGAATGGGATTTCGCATCTGTCGCAAAGAGAATGGTAGCACCATTCGCAGCCAAATCAATAGCCTGGCACAACGCATGATTACTGTATTCTGGTTCATCTCCTCCATCAGTTGCCCGAATGGACGAAACCGCATCGTACATTTTCTGCAAATCGTTCGTCTTAAGTCCAACGACCACATTATCCTTAAATGTAATCAGCTGCATCATGGGGGCTTCTTTCGAACCGCACACCATAAGATCTGATATGTAATTAAGAATAGCTGACTTGACTGCAGCTATTTCCTCTCTCATACTTCCCGTATCATCAATGACAAATACAGTCTGTATGCCATCATTCGAAATATTAACAGGTATTGCCTCGGATATATTATCAGATGCATCCAACTCACCTGCTATATAATCAGTAGCAACTCCTGTTCCATCAGACTTTTTCACGCCTACTACAACGTGCGCATATAAAGTAACGTTACCTTGATTAAAGTACGAATCTTTCGCAATGCTGTCTGAAGCAAGGAGCTTGTTTAACTGCTCTTTTGAAAGACCTATCTGTGCGTTAATAGTCGAAGTAGAATCAGGCAACACAGAGATCCCTTGTT
>CAYYKC010000125.1:0-5801 GCA_964471605.1 uncultured Akkermansia sp.
TAGGAACAGTGCCGAAGTATGCCGAAATCGGGCTACAATACATGAAAGGAAGTGCGCGTTAAGTGGCGTAGATTGAGTGAATTGTGCAAAAACTAAGAGCGAGTCACGTTTTTTGTACGTGACCCGCTCTGCGGGTCGTCAATGGGAGTCGAAAATTTTCTTGTATCGCAAAACATATATAAATAACAGGTTATGAAACATTAGCTTTGATATGCAAGGCAAATTCGAGAGTGTATTGGTTACAATTTGCCAGCGTTTGCTGGGCTTAGAAGAAAAAACTTGATATACACAAAATAAATGCGTATAATGAGTCATGCGCGGTTTCAGGATACATCGAAAATATTGGGGGCTCGTAGTAGCTGTATGTCTTTATTTTGCACAGCTAATTGTATGCTGTTACAAAGCTTTGTTCCCTGTTTATGCTATAGAAAAGCTTCCGTACAAATTGGAAGTATACGGAGAAATACGCGTTGTAGATTTCGTACCATACCTGGGTATCATCTCTTTGTCAATAAATGGAGATCAAATTGTGCTCATAAAGAAGGTCGTTCAACGGGGAGAGTCATGGGAATTAAGAGTGGATACAGGAGAGAAAACAATTGATTGGGGGAATACGTATTTACAAATCACCCACTATGGAGAATTAAATCAGGGGGTTCATGTAATGAGGCCGGGTAATCCTGATTATTCTATTATATCGGCTTCAGACTACATATTTCATAATTTATAACCCAAATTTATATATATTACAGTAACTAAGTAGCCAATACTACAAGTTGAGTATTGGCTACTTTCTTATTTATTTTAACTTAGCATCCACATTTTAGAGAGTTATCTCTTGCTCTGCAGAAGTTACTCAACCATAATTCTTTTATTTTGTGTTTGTTTTTATTCCAAGCTTCATCGTACAATGCTTTATCCGCCCAAAAAGGTGTAGAATCTGCTAACATTTCACCAAATTCGTCAGAAATTTTTCCACCTACAAAATCGGCTGTCATTTCTGCAATTCGTTGCAATGGATCTCCGTTGCCTAGCAACATATCTCTGAAAAGCCCATATTGATCTAAAGTAAGTCCGTATGCCGTCGATAACAAGCTACCTACCGCAAAGGCATTCGCAAAATGCTTTATTGTTTCGCAACCATTAGCCATAAATTCATCCTTCAAACCTAATGCATCTTTTTGACAAGCCGTCGCTTTGTTTGGATCCATTTGAGTGCTTTTTACTTCTGTATCTTGATTTAAATATCTGGCTAATTCAATCGCAACAGAAAACCCAAGCCCTGTTCCGGAGAGTCTATCATACCAAGGAGCAGCAAAAACCTTGTTGAAGTCAGCCCAATCCTTTATTGATTCGTCATGAGCAATAATATTTAATGCTTCGCCCATTTTTTGACACCAATTTTCTTTGACTCTACAATTTTTGTCTTTAGAGAAACGGCCATTTTCTGAAAGCTTTGACAATATATCCTGTGTTGTAGGAACTAGCCCTAAAATGTCTATTTTGTATATAGGCGAAGAGGTATACATATAGAGGTTAAAGTTAGCTTTCTCCTCCAGTTTATCTTTGGTTAACCATCGCCCAGAGTTTGATACATAATTACGATAGTTGTAAAAAGATAAATCTAGAGTTGAATCATATTTCTCGCTGCTCCATTGGATGGGTTGGGTGACAGAACCGGATGCACTTACCTCGCCGAACGGGGTATATGTATAAGCGGCGTTGATGTAGCCGTTGGAGCCGTATACCTCGCATACGTTCTTGGTGAGGTCGAGGCCGTAGGTATACCAAGTACCAACCTTTTGAATTGCTAGCGGACGAGTGGCTGTTTGCTGGGCAGGATCCCAAGTGATGAACCACAGAGCCGGGTGGTTGCTGCGGGTAAGGTCGATGCAGGCAATCTGCAAGTAGCCGCGATAGATGTAGCGCTGGTGGAGCGTGACGCTGCCATTGACGCTCTCCTTCTTGTAAGCGCGGCGGCCCATCGAATCGTAGGCGCATTCCACGACCGTGTTGTTCACGCTATTCGTGAAGCACACAGGTCGGTTCTCAGCATTGTAAATGACTGACCAAATACCGGTCGAGGTTTTAATGAGCGTCTGGTTTCCATCAGCATCGAACTGCGGCCTGAAAACAGAAGCTCCGTTCTCAGAGATTGCTGTATACTGGTTGATGTTATTCGACTCGTACATAAAGGCCGTACTATCTTCCACCGTGGATTGCCTGTTACCGATGTTGTCGTAGGCGTACTCATAGACCTTGCCGCTGACCGTGGCCTCCACCAGCTCCGAGCGGGAGTTGTGCGCGAAGTCGTCGTTGATCGTCTGACCGTTGCGAGCGGTGTTACGGGCGGTAGGACGACCGAGGATATCGTAGGTATAAGTACGCTGTGCCACGAGGGTGCTGCCGCGATGGTAGGCCATGCCGATGAGCAGGTCGCGTGTAGACTCGTAGGTCTGAGTAAGCACCATGTTATTCGGCTTGGTGAGTTGGTGCAGCAGATTTGAGCCGGGCAAGTAGGTATAACCGAAGTTCTTGGCTTCGCTTCCATGTAGGAAACCTGCTGAGCTAATACGCCCATCGTCACTATAGCCGGTGCTAACGGTCTGCTGAACCGAGCCATTCCTGGCGTAGGTGTAGCCAGTAGAGCGACCGAAGCTGTCACGCTGTTCGGTGATGAGATGAGTATCGCCATCCACAAGAAGACTATCCGTTTCACGCTCGCCGTAAGCATTGTAACCAAAACTGCGCGTACCAGCATCATCTACAATTTGAGTCATCTGCCCCAAGTGATTGTAGCTGAAGCTGCGAGCGGCAGTGGAAGCAGTGCTGTCAACAGCAGTGTAGCTAGTACCCAAATGCAAACCACGAGCATGTTCGTAGGAGTGTGTCTTCACGTTGCCGCGGGCATCCGTCTCCGTTGCCAAGCGGTTGTAGGTATCGTAGGTTTTCATCACCGCGGTATCGTCCGCGTAAGTCTTAGACATTTCAAGTCCGGTTACAGCGTTAAATGCCCAGGTGGTTTCATCGTAGTCGCTTCGCTCACTCGGATCGGTGGCAATTACCTCGCCATCAGCTCGGAATGTGCGCAGAGATGTCATGTTGTTCATATCGTCGTAACCAAAACATGCGGGCTGCAAGGCTGTACCCCACTCGGCAATCTTTCGACCACGAAGGTCATACTTATAGCAGGAAGTATTGCCCATAGCATCCGTTATTACAGAAGGCTGATCATGAGCAATGTCGTAGACAGTAGTCGTAATAGCTCCTACTGTATCCGTCACGCTGATGGTACGGCCAGCACAATCCATTGCGGAAGTCGTAGCGTTACCTCGTCCGTCAATCTGTACCAGCGTCATTCCTGATGCTGTGTAGCTTCGGGTTGCGGAGGTTACGATACCAACATGGTCTTTCTGAGTGATGGTAAAGCCATCAACATTGATTGCCTCTGCAGTAATCTCGGAGGTAGGAATACTGTTGTAATTGGTTACCTTAGTTGGAGCGGTGTACTCGGACCAACTTTCGCTGCTATTGCCACGCACATCTATGCTGATGTTCTTGCTTGCTAGAGTTGCGGATAGTTGAGAGATAAGCTGCTTTTGCGTAGCGCTCAGAGACTCACCTGCTGCATTGTAGCGGGTTTGAGTAGTAACACTATACACGCCATCATCAGCATCTTCCACACTATGTGCTAGCTCTACCACAGGGGAATTATCCTTGGAGGGCGTATCTACAAGAGCCAGCGTTTGCTTCACCATATTACCAAAGCTGTCATATTCATACAGCGTAGATGCGGTGGATGTAGTGCCGGAACCGGCATCCTGATACTGCTTGATAAGCTGCCCCTTAGCGTTGTACTCGCTGCGGGTGTAGAAGTAGCGATTATTGGTAGCAGGATGTGTTAGCGTCACCGTCTGCCCAAAACCATTGGAAAGAGTTTGCCCCAGAATGGAACCATCCAGAAGCAAGGTTGTTGTACGGAGACGGTTAGCGTTGACGTCATAAGTATACCGCAAGGCTCGCTGACCTGTGCCAGAGATTTCTTTAGCGGAGCCATCCGTATTATAGGATGTAATAAATGTGGCTCCTGCTGGTGTTGTCACCGTGGTGATCCGACCGTCTGCGCTGTATTCCGTAGAGGTGACACGCCCCAAGACGTCAATCTGCTTTACTGTGCGCCCCAGAGCGTCATATTCAGTAGATTCAGTAGTTTCCATTGCCCCAATTCGTCGGATTGTGCTGAGTACACGCCCCGCAGCATCTCGGGTATATTCCGCAATCGTTTCCGGGGTTACGCATACATCTCCATCATATACCGCATCGCGGCTGGTTTCGATAAGCTGGTGAGTAGAGTCATAGGCATAGGTGGTGGTAATGCCATCTTCATCTGTTTCACGCAGCTTGCCGCAGCACATCCATTCGGTCGTAGAGAAACGACCATTGCCTCGTGTTGTCTTGGTAACACGCTGTTCATCATCATATTCGTATGCTGTCGTATTCAGCAAAAGCCACTGCGTTCCATCCCAGATGCTTTCCTGAGTGAAGACCGTGGTTTCATCCTCGGCAATGAACGACTCCGTCTTTCGGCTTTGTGCGGCAACCAGTTCTCCATTGGCTTTGGTTGTGACCGTATGCTTATGTGTTGCATCGTGTTCAGTCGTTGCTTCATAATCATGCCACGTCTGAACACCATTGACCGCCTGGCTGAACTTGGGCTTACCGATAGCATAGCTGAATGCTGCGGCTTCTCCGTAGGTCTCATCAATCGTCACCTGCTGATGGCTTACTCCAGCGGCGTATGTGGTGGCGGAGACGCGCTCCACTTCTGCAGAATCCTCGTATGTGTAATCCGTAACAGCGAGATTGAGGAATGTACCATTTGCCATCTCATAGTCGGTATACACCTTGATGGGGCGGGTGTCATAGAATCGGGAAGAATTGGCAGCATAGACATTGCGAGTCATCTTCTTGCCACCATCACCCCAGGGTCGGGTTTCCTTGGAGACTCGCCCCTCGGAATCATACTCATACTCCACATAATTGCCATTGTGGTAATTGATACGGGAGACTCGGTACTGAGCATTATACTCATAAGTGGTCGTCTGGGCGATAGGCGTGTTGTATGCCTCTGTCTGACTGATGAGCAACCAACCGCCATCCGTATACTGGCGCACCGTACGCGTACAGGAAGCCGGTGTCGCATCGTTGATGCCGCGCACTGTAGCGATTTCTTCCAGCATATTGCCGTACAAGCTGTTCGTCTCGTAGGTATGGATGATGGTTTCGTCGCCCTCGCCCTTGGTTACAGTAGTGATGTTGCCATTCACGACATGGGTGATAGTCTGGGCGGGGAGTCCCTCCTGCTGGCGGGTGAACGTTGTTGTCTTCACGCCACCCTTTCGCGTCAGCTTATAGCTGGCGGTCTTGAATGCCGTGCCGTTGGTAGTGTAAGAACCATCAGCATTAGCCGTTACCTTTTTCGGAGAATACCAAGCGAGCAGCTGCGATCCATCGGAACCTGCCGTCATCTTCATGAGACCACCTGTAGAGGAATAACAGCCTGTCAGTTTGCCAGATTCGTTCGTCAACGTCTTGACATTTGTAGAACGCATGGCTGCGGTAGTCGTGCGACCTTTAGCAGACGTAATGCTGTTCACCGCGCCCAAGCCATTGCTTACGTTGAAACGTACTTTCTGGCCGGAAGCGTCTACAAGGGTCAGGCCTTTGATGGACTTCGAGCGAGTCCGTTCATCCGTTTCGGATTCTACCTGCATGCGGAAATCGCGTTTGCTGGAAATGCC
>CAYYKC010000126.1:0-5711 GCA_964471605.1 uncultured Akkermansia sp.
AGTAGGCTTTGGCTTTGGTGACGGCGGAGCCGTCCGTGGTGAAGACCACGGTGGCTTTCTGCTGACCGTAGTTCAGCTTTACCTGCTGTGTGGGTTGCGGGAATCCGGCAAACGCCGGGGCGGCCAGCAGCAAGGGCAGAATCAGGCGTTTCATGCGGTCTCTTTGGTTTCTTTCTTATCCTTGAGCTCCGGGGTGATGAACGAGGCGATGATGAAGAGACCCGCTGCGATGCACACGCAGGAGTCTGCCACGTTGAAGGAGGGCCAGTGGTAGCCCAGCGGCCAGTCGATCGTGGTAATCCAAGGGAAGGAGAAGTCCAGGAAGTCGACGACATAGCCGTTCATGAGGTTGGCAAAGAAGCCCATTTCTCCGGCTTCCGGGCGGAAGAAACCCTGAAGGAGACGGTCGGTCATGTTGCCGATGATGCCGGTGATGATGAGTGCCCAGGCGACTTTCAGCAGCCGTGTGCAGAAGAACCCCTTGCGGAAGAGGCGGTAGAGCCATACCAGCGCCACAATCTGGATACCCAGGAAGAGGAAGGGAGCCCACACGGTGCCGTTGCCGGTGCCGAAAGCCACACCGGTATTATGAACGCGCACGATGTTGAAGTGCATGATGCCGTTGTCGCTGAGGACGCTGATGTAGTCCGGTGAAAACTGGCGCAGCCAGTCATAGCTGAAGTTGAGCACGATAGCCCACTTGCTCACCTGATCCAGCGCATACAGCCCCACGATGAGGAGAATGAGATACAGCGGAATACGTTCTTTCATGGATATCATCGGGTTGTGAGTGAAACGCCGCCCGGCTTTGCAACCGGGCGGCGGGGGAAGTTTCCGGCTCAGGCCATGACGGCGGCGCAGCGGGCGCAAAGGCCTTCCTCATTCACCGCCGGTTCGTAGCGGCGGCAGCGCGGGCACATGGCGTACGGGCTGCGTTCGGCGGTGGCGCTCAGCTCGGCACCGGTGCTGACCTTCACGTCTGCCACGATGAAGAATTCCTTGGCGAAATCAGCATCGGACATGAGCTCGACCACGCGGGCGGCCTCGTTTTCCGGGAGGGTCACCTGCACGGCGGCTTCGTTGTTCTTGTTGAAGGCCTTGGCCTTGACCTGTGCCTCAATGGCCACCTGAATGACGCTCTTAATCTGCTGCAGACGGGCAAAGGTTTCCGTGAGCCCGGCATCAAAGGCGGTATCGGCTTCCGGGAAGTCCTGCTCGTGGACGGAGCCGCTGTTGCCGGCATGCTCCCAGGCTTCATCCGCTGTGTAGGCCAGAATGGGAGCCAGCAGCTTCACCAGCGCGTCAAACACACGGGAGATGGCAAACTGTTTGCTCACGCGGCGCGGGGAATCCGCTGCATCGCAGTACAGGCTGTCCTTGGTGATGTCGATGTAGAGAGCCGACAAATCATTGGTGCAGAACTGGTTGATGGCGGTGAATACCTTGCGGAATTCGTAGGCCGTGTAGGCGGCACGCACCTCGCGGATGAGGGCGTTGAGTCGCTCCAGAATCCAGGCATCCAGCGGGGCAAGCTCGGTGGGCTGCTGCCCCTTGTAGCCCTTGAGGTTGGCCAGAAGAATGCGCAGGGTATTGCGCAGGCGGCGATAGGGGTCGGTAATCTGCTTGAAGAGGTCTTCACCGAAGGGAACCTCGTTCTGCCAGTCGACGCTGCTGACCCACAGACGCACGATGTCGGCACCGTACTTCTCATAGAAGTACTTGGCGTTGGTGGGTTTCTGGTAGGTGCCCTGGGCGCTCTTGGAGAGCTTGGAGCGGTCCTGGTTCACCACGAAGGCATGCGTGAGCACTTCCTTGTAGGGGGCAACGCCGCGCCAGGCACAGGAGAGCATGAGCGAGCTCTGGAACCAGCCGCGGTGCTGGTCGGTGGCCTCTAGATATACATCACAGGGGGCGGCCAGCTCGGGGTGCGTCTCCAGCACGGCCACGTGGGAGCAGCCGGAGTCAATCCACACGTCGAGCGTGTCCTTGCCCTTGCGGAGTCCGGCGGGCAGACCGAGTGCGGTGCAAAGCTCCTCATCGCTGAGCTCGAACCAGACGTTCGTGCCCTTCTTCTCCACCAGGTCAGCGACCTTGCGAACGATGTCGGCATCCAGCACGGGCTTGTCTGCGGCATCGAAGAAAACGGGCAGGGGAACGCCCCAGGTGCGCTGGCGGCTGATGCACCAGTCCGGGCGGGCCTCCACGGTGCTGTAGATGCGGTTGCGGCCCCAGGCGGGCAGCCATTTGGTATTGTCAATCTGCTCCAGAGCGAGCGGGCGCAGCTTCTCCATGCTGATGAAGAACTGCTTGACGGCGCGGAAGATGATGGGGGTCTTGGAGCGCCAGCAGTGCGGGTACTGGTGGGTGAACTCCTCGCGGGCGAGCAGACGGTCATTGTCCACCAGCATGGTGATGACATCCTCGTTGCTCTTGAACACATGCTGCCCCACCAGTGAGGGCACGCCGCATTCTGCCGTGTACAGACCATCGTCATCCACCGGGGAAAGCACGGGCAGTCCGTACTGCATGGCGGCGTTGTAGTCGTCCATACCATGCCCGGGAGCGATGTGTACCGCACCGGTACCCGCATCCGTGGTCACATACTGGGCATTGATGACGAGAGAATCGCGGTTCAGGAAGGGATGGCGGGCGTTCATGCGCTCCATCTCGCTGCCCTTCACGGTGGCGAGCTCCTCCACCAGTTGCCAGCCTGTCTTGGTCATGACGGTCTCCATCAGCTCGCGCACCACAATCAGGTTGCGGGTGACGCCGCCCTTGCTGTACTTGCCGATGACGTAGTTGAAATCCGGATGCAGGGCGATGGCCAGGTTGCTCGGCAGAGTCCAGGGAGTGGTGGTCCAGATAACCATCTCGCAGTCAATACCCTTGACCGGCTCGGTCATCTTGAAGGCTACATAGACGGCGGTGGAGGTGTCCTCCATGTATTCCACCTCTGCTTCTGCCAGGGCGGTGTGGTGGGCATAGCTCCACTGCACGGGCTTGAGGGACTGGTAAACGGCACCGCTCTCCACCAGTTTGGCAAAGACGCGCAGAATCCATGCCTCGTATTCCGGCAGCATGGTGATGTACGGGTTGAACCAGTCGCCGAATACACCCAGACGACGGAAAGAAACGCGCTGCTGGTCGATGTAGCCCAGCGCAAACTCTGCGCAGCGGCGGCGGATTTCCGCCGGCTCCAGTCCCTGGAATTCCTTCACTACTTTAGCCTCAATCGGCAGACCGTGGCAGTCCCAGCCCGGCACAAAGGGGGCATAGAAGCCGGCCATGGTCTTGCTCTTGACGATGAGATCCTTGAGCACTTTGTTGAGAGCTGTGCCCATGTGTACATCGCCGTTGGCAAAGGGAGGACCGTCATGCAGGACGAACTTAGGAGCATTCTGCGCCTTACGGCGCGCTATAATTCGCTCGTAAAGCTTTTCATTCTCCCATTTCTCCAGACGCGCCGGCTCTTTGGTAGTGAGATCACCACGCATGGGGAACGTGGTATCCGGCAGGAAGATGGTGTCCTTATAGCTTTTCGTGCTCATACGCGCGTTAATATACGCTCCCCGCGCATAAAAGTCAATCCCATAATTCCCGTGCAGGCGGGATCTGCTGCAAAATTGGTGTAAAATTGGCCTTTGTGCGTTTTTTCTTCTTGTTCACAAAAGTTATTTGGCGGGATATCAGAGTGCGTATCCTACGCACACCCTGCACCCCGTACGTACACACCGACTTCGCCTACCTTCACACACCTTCGCATTTGTGAAAAAACAATTGACAAGAGGGGAATTATCGTGCTAATCTCGGGGTGTTACATGCTGTCGCATGTCGGATAGATGGATGTTGTGATTATCGGTTAAGATGAGAAAGATAGGCATAGTCAGTTATAATATTAACTGTAATTTTACTAACTACGGTTCGGCGTTGCAGTCATGGGCCTTGAGTGAAACGTTAAAAAAGCTGGGCTATGAGCCGATACTTCTTGATTATTGCCCGGATATATTGCGGGATAAGGATCCTCTCAATCCCATGAAAAATATGTGGGATACGGATAATGATGCACGTAGACAATGTGAACTCAGTTTGCCGGCTATCAGAGAAAATTATAGGAAGTTCGAACAGTTTTATACCGAAAAGTTTAACCGAAGTCGAAAGAAGTATTTTTCAGAGAATTTCAACGATGTTTGTTCAGATGAGGGGATAGATGCCTTTGTTTGCGGTAGTGATACTATCTTCTGTGTGGATGAGTTTGGTATGGATGATGGGTATTATGCCAACTATCCCTGCATGCGTGATGGATATGCCATTTCTTATGCGGCCAGTTTTGGCGATTCTCACTTTACGGAAGAAACGTATGCTTTGCTCAAGGATCGTTTATCCAATTTTAAGGCGATAGGAATCAGAGAGAGGGGAATGTTGCCCTATATCCGGAAACATAGCTCTGTTCGAGCAGAAAAAGTGTTGGATCCGACGCTTCTGTTGAAATATGAGGATTTTGCGAGGATAGAGGCTGAGCGTTTGGATAAATCTCCGTATATTCTGTTGTATGCCCGTCGTTATAACAAGCAGATGTTCTCCTATGCTGAAAAGCTGGCGCAGGAAAAGGGGTGTAAGATTATCGATATCAGTCTGCGCGCTGAGAATGCCGACAAACACCGTATGTTCTATGAAGCCGGTGTAGAGGAGTTCTTATCTCTGGTGCATCATGCTGAGTTTGTTGTAACGAATTCGTTCCACGGGATGATTGTTGCTGTTCATTATCGTAAGCCTTTCGTCATCTTTTCCCGTGAGCAGTGTGACACAAAGATTGATGAGGTGCTGGAACTGTTTGGAATACCGGAACGTAAGATGGGTACCGGACCGGAGATGATTCTCGGAGAAATTGATTATGAGTCTGTACATGCACGTATTGCTCGTGCAGCAAAGGGCTCGTTGGAGTTTCTCAATACGGCACTTATACCTGTACAATGAAGCTATGAAACATTTTTACACAAACGAGCGTAATCATCAGATTATCATTTCACTGCTCAAGGCGCACGGGATTCGGCAGGTGATAGCTTCCCCGGGAACGGCAAATTCTGTTTTTATCGGCAGTATTCAGAATGATTCATTCTTTAAGATTTATTCGGCTGTAGATGAGCGTTCCGCGGCGTACATGGCCTGCGGTTTGGCATTTGAAACGGGAGAGCCTGTGGTAATCAGCTGTACCGGTGCAACGGCATCCCGAAATTACATGCCCGGCTTGACGGAGGCATATTACAGTAAATTACCTATTTTGGTGGTAACTTCGTCACAGCCTTCATGCCGGGTGGGCCATCTCGTGCCTCAGGTTACCGATAGAAGTGCAGTCCCCAATGATATAGTCAATTTAAGTGTTACCTTGCCTACCGTCAACACTCCAGAAGATGAATGGGAGTGTGAGATTCAGGCAAACAGAGCTATATTGGAACTTCGGCACCATGGCGGGGGTCCTGTACACATTAACCTTATTACGGCATACGGATATAATTCTATTACGGCGCTGACATGCCGTGAATTGCCTCCCTCTCGAATGATTACCCGAGTGCAACCATTCGGAGCGTGGCCGGAGCTGCCGGAAGGCCGAATAGGAATCTTTGTTGGTTTGCATAAACGTTGGACTCCGGAACTCACTTCCTTAGTGGATGCGTTTTGTGAGAAGCACAATGCTGTTGTCTTTTGTGATCACA
>CAYYKC010000127.1:0-5530 GCA_964471605.1 uncultured Akkermansia sp.
ACGAAACAGAGGAAAGTCAATAAGAAATCCCGACATCGAAATGCGTTTGCCCTAGTCATACGCACTCCTGCCTTGACGCATTACGGCAGAATATGCTAGAATGCGGCAATCTCATGAGTAACGACCACACACCGGTGCATCTGATGGAAAATCCGAGCACGATTCAGAAGATGTTCGGGGATTATTATCTCGAATATGCCTCGTATGTGATTCTGGAGCGAGCCGTGCCGCACATTGCGGATGGGCTCAAGCCGGTGCAGCGGCGTATCCTGCACTCCATGGAGCGCATGGATGACGGACGCTACAACAAGGTGGCCAACATTGTGGGTGATACCATGAAATACCACCCCCACGGCGATGCCTCCATCGGCAGCGCGCTGGTGACGCTGGGGCAGAAAGGCCTGCTCATCGATACCCAGGGTAACTGGGGCAACATCCTCACCGGAGACGCAGCCGCCGCGCCGCGATACATTGAGGCTCGTCTTTCCCCCTTTGCCAAAGAGGTGGTGTACAGCCCGAAAGTGACCCAATGGAAGCTCAGCTATGACGGCCGCAACAAAGAGCCCGTTTCCCTGCCCGTCAAATTCCCGCTTCTGCTGGCACAGGGGGCGCTCGGCATTGCCGTGGGCATGAACTGTCTCATTCTCCCCCACAACTTCAACGAAATCATCGAAGCGGCCATCCACTACCTGCGTGGCGAGGAATTCACCCTCTATCCGGATTTCCAGACCGGCGGGCTGCTGGATGTGAGCAACTATAATGACGGCACCGGCAACAGCCGACTGCGCTGCCGGGCACGCATTGAGGTCGCTTCCAAAAAGCTGATTCGCATCACGGAAATCCCCTACGGCACCACCACGGAATCAGTCATCCAGAGTATCGAGAATGCCATGGATAAGGGCAAGCTCAAGGTGGCCAAAATCGAGGACAACACAGCGGCACAGGCCGATATTCTGGTGCATCTGGCAGCGGGGCAGGACGTGGAGAAACTCTGCAACGCCCTCTATGCGTTCACGGACTGTCAGGTGAGTATCTCGCCCAAAGCCGTCGTCATCGTGAACCGCAAACCGGTGTTCATGGGAGTGAGCGAAATCCTGAAGCACAACGTTGATTTGACGAAAGAAACGCTGCGGCAGGAGCTGGAGGTGCAGCTGGCGGAACTGCAGGAAAACTGGATGCAGGCCAGTCTGGAAAAAATCTTCATCGAGAACCGCATCTACAAGGTGCTGGAAGAGAGCGAGAGCTGGGAGCAATCCCTCGCCGAAATCGCCGAGCGGCTCGAACCTTTCGTGCGCGATTTCTGGCGTCCCGTCACCCGGGATGACATCATCCGCCTCACCGAAATCCGCATCAAGAAGATTGCCCGCTACGAGATTCACAAGGCCGAGGAACACATCGCCGAACTGGAAGCCGACATCGAAAAGACGCGTAAGCATCTGGCGCAGCTCACACGCTACACCATCCGCTGGTTTGAAAACCTCCGCAAAAAATACGGTGAAGCCTGGCCGCGCCGCACGGAACTGGCCACCTTCGACAGTCTTTCCCGCGCAGAAGCGGCGGTGGAGAATGAAATGCTCTATCTGGATGAAGAAGGCTTTGCCGGCTACGGGGTTCGCAAGGGCGAACCGGTGGAAAAATGCTCCACGCTGAGCGACATCCTGACGATTGACAATCAGGGCGTCCTCATGGTACGCCGGGTGCAGGAGAAATTCTATGTGGGCAAGAAAGTGTTGGATATCCGCGTGCTGCGTCCGGGCGATGACTGGGTTTTCAACATGATATACCGCGACGGCAAGGACGGTATCACCTATGCCAAGCGCTTCCACCTCGGCGGTTTCACCCGTGACAAGGAATACCAGCTCACCCAGGGGACGAAGGGAAGCCGCATCTTCTTCCTGACGGTGCATCCCAACGAGGAGGACAGCTCAACCATGTCGGTAAATGTATACCTGAAGAACCAGCTGCGCCGACTGCGTCGTCCCATCCCCTTTGACTTCGGCAATCTTCGTGTCAAGGGACGTGCCGTGCTCGGCAATATCGTTACCAAGAATCAGGTGGAGAGAGTTGCCCGCATCATGCCCGCAGCGGGAGAACAAACGGAAGAAGGCGACACCCCGACGACACCGGAAGAACCGACTGTCACCCCGACCGAAACGCCTGTTTCCCCGGAGGTGGGCATCCCCGCCCCGCCCACACCGCCGGCAGAGACAGAGACCCCACCCATTCTGGAACACCCGGAGGCCACCCAGCTGGATTTGGGATTCTGACCGCATCACATCATGTTCCCCGCTGCCCGTCATTTCATTCTGTCATTTCTTTCCCTCCTGCTGCTGATGCCGTCCTGTCAACAGCAGCAGCAGAAGAAGGATGTCGTCCCCGGCATTGACCCGGCACCGGCGGAGGGCTTCATCGGCCGCCGCCTCCAGCAGCCGCTACCGCAGGAGAAGGCCGACATGGCAGTCATTTTCGTGGGTGGGTTCACGGAGCAGGTTCTGCTGCACTTCCGCAAAGCCTATGAAAGCATGCCCCTGCTGCCCTGCTCCGGCAGACAGCTGCGCGCCTACTATGCCTGGGACAGCGGAACCGGCAATCTGCTCTTCCACAGCACATGGAAACTGCAACGCGACCTCGCCGCTTTCTGCAAGCTCAACCCCACGGCGGACATCGTTCTCATCGGCCACAGCTATGGCGGTTCTGCCATCATGGATGCCCTGCGGCATCTGAAAGAACCGCACGGGCGCATCATCGTCGCCACCATCGACCCCGTCAGCCGCAGGAAAAAGTCGCAGCCGAAACAACGCGCGGCCTGCGTGAATTACTGGATTAACACCTACTGCTATCCCTACCGCAACATCCGCGACGGCTTTGCCCGCATGGGCGGACCCTGGCGGCACTGCGAACAGGCGGACGTCAACCTCAACTTCCCCGGCACAAAGAGGGACACGGACGGCGACCGATATGCCCACGTCTACCCCGAACCCATGCTGCTGGAAAAGAACCCGGCTACAGGCAAGTCCGTATTCTGCCTATTAAGCGAATACCTCAACAGAAAAAGCAAATGATTTCCCCGTGCGGCATTATTCCGTCCGCAAGCAATCTTTGCCTCGTGTGTCCCAAAGATTTCGCAAAAACACCCATGATACACTAAAAATGGGCACGTTGACCAAATACCCCATGGCGAGGGGGGCATCATGATGACCATTCATTGCCATTTTTTGTTCCGACATCGGCGTAAGGCGCTTACTTTTTTAATCGTAAACCATCATTCGTAAATCAACGTGCACCAAATCTTTAGGACATGCATGAATCTTAGTATATTGATTTTTCATTTTTTCTGGACACTAGTTATATATTGTGCTATTCTGACGGTAGAGCTCCTCATAAACGAAACAATTTCTTATCGTTATCACTCACCTTTTTTATTCCATGAAACTGAATTTCTTTTCTCTTGCTCCCATTTTTGCCCTCATGCTGATGCCTGTGCAGTCGGTAGAAGTCTGGGCCGGAGGAGTTTCTCAATCCGCAGGCTGGACAGACTACAACAAGGTCTTGGCATCAGGCGATGACAATCTCTGCTGGGCAGCGTCAGCGAGCAATGTCATCAACCACTGGCAGTCACGGTATTGGATAGATTCTTCCATACCCACGGGAGAAGCCATCTGGAACAAGTTCAAGGCTTCCGTTTCACGGGATGACGGCGGTTCTATCTCCGCAGCCATTCAATGGTGGCTCACCGGTGACTACGAGGGCACCGCAGACTACAGGTACCGCTTTCGCACCAGTGATGTCATCAAAACTGACATCAGCAAATTTGCCGGATATTACTTTGACACATGTGATCTCAGCACGGACTGGTACAGCAATCCCGACCATTATAACCGCCTCTCCAACTCATTCTGGAACGTCGGATACGACACCTCCGGCTCCTCGAACATGGCAGAAGAGATTGTAGCTCAACTTTCCAGCGGTGCAGCCATCAGCCTCTGTCTGGCAGACGGGGGGTGGCTGAGTCACGCCATCACCCTCTGGGGCGCAGAGTACTACGTCGCGGGCGGCAAGACAACAATCACTAAATTATGGGTGGTGGATTCGGACGACTTTCAGTACGGCATCAACAAACAAGGACTCTTTTCCATAGATGTGCAGACAGATTCCTACGGCAACATTACGTTAGATTCTTACTGGGGGCATATTACAGGTACTGCCTACATCTACCATGCCGCCGGAATCAATTTAGCGGAAACGGATCAGTGGTTTTATGGGGAAACCATTGTCAACACGGCAAGTGATGTGACGGACAACAAAAATGCGGCTCGCCCCATGGCGTACCTATTCAAAAAGTCCGTTACTCTGTTGGATCTATCCTCTGCACTCATGTCAGACACAGCCGACAATCAGTATTATGCCAGCTATTCCATCGCCTATCCTGTCAGTCTGATTTTCAGAAGTTCTCCGATCCAGATATTTAACGCAGGTTCTGATAAATCATTGGAGATGAGAGACTTCCATCAACTCTTCTTTACGAACAATCATTCCCTTTCCTCATCGTTGAGATACGGGGGTGTCATCCGCGCCGAAGCTGACAGTTCTGTCTCCATTCACAACAATAACACGGTTAATTTTGACACCAATGCGGCATACTGCGGCGGCGCGTTGCAGGAAGAAAACGCAGAAGTCAATTTCTCGGACAACGGCACCCTTTCATTCTCCGGCAATAAGGCTGAGAAAGGCGGCGCCATCACAGCAGACGGCGGTACGGTAAACATTGCCCGAAACGACTCGGTTTCTTTCAGCCGCAATGAAGCTAATGGTTCATCCATAGCCACCGGTGCAGCTATTTATGCTTGGAACGGAGCAAGCGTTCTCGTGTGTGACAACGGCTCCGTCACTTTCTCCGGCAACAAGGCAACAGGTAAATCGGATGCAAACGGCGGTGCCGTTTACTCTCAGGGAAGCACGCTGAAGTTGCAGAACAATGGGTCTGTTCTCTTTGAGAACAATGCGGAACTCCGAGACGGCACTTACCGCCTGCGCAGCCTGAATGCAGGCAATCTCTATCTCTCTGCAGCTGCCGGCAAAACAATTTCTTTCCGTGACAGCATAGCCGTTGCAAGTGGCTCCACCGTCTCTCTTAATGCAGATTACACAGATGCTGAGGGCGTGGTGCACAAGCAGACGGGTGATATCATCTTCACCGGCAGGTATACCGAGCAGCATCTCAACGAACTGCTGGCGGCAGACGGTTTAAGCCGTACGACGACGGCAGATGAAATCCTCAACTCCCGCACCTCCGATGTTGCAGCCACCACCAATCTGTACGGCGGTCAACTGCGGATTGAGGATGGTGCCATCTTCTCCGGGAGTGGATTCAATGCAGCAGTCAACTCAGCCTCCACGCTCTCCCTGAAGAACGCATCTTTCAATCACTCCGGCTACGATCTGACCTTCAACAGCGGCACAACGCTCAGCCTCAGCGGCAACAACAGCATCAGTGGCAAACTTCATCTGAACAAGGGTTGTAACCTGCAAC
>CAYYKC010000128.1:0-5516 GCA_964471605.1 uncultured Akkermansia sp.
CTAAGAGTGCATTTTTTTCAAAAAGTGTTGCATTTGAACTTGCAATTCACCGAAAGAAACAGTCGCGAGGCTGCGTACTTGTTAATATCTTGCCATAGGTTCTGCCTTTTGGTAGGATGAAGCTTTATCGCGTAACCGATATGATCAAGGCTGTCTTATTCGATATGGATGGTACGCTGGGCGATACGCTCCCGCTGTGCGTGGAGGCGTACCGTACCTGTGTGGAGGAGCTGGGACATCCCAAACCTACAGCGGAGAAAGTCGTCAGCTTTTTCGGACTGAATGACAGCGGGGTGCTGGCCGGACTGCTGGGTATGTCGCCGGATGATCCGGAGCTGCCGATTGGTCGCTTTGTGGAGGTCTATGAGCGCCTGCACCCCACGTTGGCACCTGCTCCCTTTTCCGGGGCGGTGGAGATGCTGCGGGCGGTGAAGGCAGCGGGCATCCGCATTGGTATCATCAGCGGTAAGGAACATTTTACGGGTAATCCGACCATCCGTTACTACGGGTTGGAGGAGTTTGTGGAATGGCGCGGCTTCGGCCTGGCCACGCACAACTGTAAGCACGAGCGGCTGCAGCAGGTGATGCAGGAGTGGAATCTGCGCCCGGACGAGCTGGTGTATGTGGGTGATGCTCCCACGGATATCGAGCTGAGCCACCGCGTGGGCGTCCGCATCATCAATGCAGCTTGGGCTTCCACGGCAACGCAGGAAGAAGCCGCTTGTCTGGCCTTGAATCCGGATTGGCGCCTGACCCGATTTGAAGAATTACTTCCCCTTATATTGAGTTTATGATGACAACAGACAAAGCAATGACAGTGGCCGCCGCATTGGCTGCCGTGCCGGCTTTGGTTGCCACGGCGACTGAAGAGCAGAGCTGCCCGGTGTTCCCCGCTCCGCAGCACTATGAGGTCTCTGCACAACAGACGGTGAAAGCCGGAACTGTAAGCGTGGAGATGCGTACGCCGGAGTCTGCCGGCGGGCTCTGGGATCGTCTCCCCTCCGGGGTGGAGGGTGCCTATGCCATCAGTATTTCTCCTGAGGGGGCGGTACAGGTGCTGGCCAACGATGCAACGGGCGTGTTCTATGCCAAACAGACGATTTCTCAGATGCTCATCAAGGTGCCCGGTGCCCGCTCTGCTCAGAAAGACCCTTTCCCGGAGCTTTCGTTGGAGCAGGTAGCCACATTGGGCGAGCTGCCCACGGGCACGGTGGCGGACTGGCCCTGCCTGCGTTATCGCGGGGCAGTGGAGGGCTACTACGGTATTCCGTGGAGTTATGAAGGCCGCCGCTCTCTCTTTGATTTCTACGGGCGCAACAAGATGAATATCTATATCTACGCGCCCAAGGACGACCCCTTGCACCACGGCAAGGGCTGTTATGAGCCCTACCCGGAGGAAAAGGCACACGAGCTGGCAGCGCTGGTGCAGCATGCCCGCCGCAACCACGTCCGCTTTGTCTGGGCCATTCACCCTGCCAACACGGTGAAGTGGGAGGAGAACGAGGGCCGCAACCAGCTGGATGCCCTCTGCACGAAGCTGCAATGGATGTATGATTTGGGCCTGCGTGATTTTGCCGTGCTGGTGGATGATTCTTTCGGTGAAATCGGAAAGGCTTCCCGCCAGGTGCAGCTTTGCAACTATATTCTGGAGAACTTCATTCGCAAGCACCCGGATGTGAATCAGGAGCTCATCATGTGTCCCACCGGCTACAACAAGAGCTGGGCTCAGGTCTCGGAGCTGGAGACGCTGGGTAATGGGCTGGACAAGGATATTCACATCATGTGGACGGGTAACACCGTGGTGAATGATATCACCATGGAGGGACAGCAATGGGTGAATGCCCATACCCACCGTCCCACCTTCATCTGGTGGAACTGGCCCTGCAATGATATGAAGCCCTCCCGTCTCTCCATGGGGCGCACCTACGGTCTGGATCAGACTCCCGGCATGGAGAAAGAGATGAGCGGCTTTGTCGCCAACCCCATGGAGCGACCGGAGGCCAACAAGGTGGGGCTGTTTGGCGTGGCGGCCTACGCCTGGAATATCCCGGCCTTTGATTCTGAACCCGTGTGGCGTGAGGGCATTCGCCGTCTCTATCCGCAGTGTGCGGAGGCTATGCAGGTGTTCTGTGAGCACAATGCCGATTTGCTTCCGAACAACCACGGCTATGCACGCGAGGAGTCGGTGAGTATGCTGCCGCTGACCACCCGCTTCCGCGAAGAGCTGGCTGCCGGTACTCCGACACCGGAAACTGCCAACGGCATGAGTGGCGTGTTTGCCGACATAGCTGCCGCCGGGCACAATCTGATTCAGGCGCGCGGTATGCAGGCTCTGCAGCAGGAGATTGCTCCCTGGCTGCGAGCCTTTGCCCTGACCGGGCAGGCCGGGGTGGAAATCATCCGCGCCATGCGTGCGGAGCGCTTTCAGGAGCGCCTGAGTACCACCCTGCACGTGGCAGAGGTGCTCAACGAGATGTCGCTGCTCTACCGCGATACCTGGCAGGATAATGCCGTGGTGCAGGTGCAGGATGTGCAGGTGGGTTCCCATGCGGTGACCCCGGCGCTGCGCTCTGCATTCAATTACGTGAACGCCTCCATCCTTTCCGAGCTGGCCGGGCGCAATATCCGCACCATGCAGCCCGCATTCAGCTGCCGGGGCGGTGATGCCTCCGTGAATGCGGCCAATGTGGGCGATGGTAATCTGAACTCCCTCTGGGAATCCGGGCAGATTCAGCAGGAAGGGGATTGGTATTGCCTGGATTTGGGCGAGCTGACCCCGGTGAGCACCATCAACCTGCGCATGGGCGGTAACACGCGTCGCTCATGGGTGCCGCAGGCAGGCCAGATGGAATACTCTGCCGATGGGCAGACCTGGAACCCGCTGGGTGAGCTGGTACATGGCCCGAAGGTGACCATTGACCGTCGCGAAAACCCTGTCATGGCTCGCATGGTGCGCTATCGTGTGGTACAGCCGACGGAGAATTGCCCCCTGGCCATTTGTGAGTTCACGGTTAACCGCCCGCTCCCCGCGATGCTTTCCACCTCCATTCAGGGGCTTTCCGGCATCTACGCCTACAATGATGAGACCTCCATCGGTCTGAGCCGAAAAATGGAAGTAGTGACGGCCGACCCCGGTACCTACCTGAACCTGAACCTGCCTATTCCGACCTATGCCATATCCGTCGCCATGGATTTGGACGACCCGACGGTCGATCAGTGGTGCAGGCTGGAGCTGACTCTGGAGGACGGTTCTGTGGTGACGCCGAAGCTGACTCGTGTGTATGAAAACTACTTCGTGATTGAGAAGGATAACATGCCCACGCAGGGAATCCGCAACATTCGCCTGCTCAACGCCGGCAGTCAGCCGCAGCAGATTCGCCTCAATTCCTTTGCCATCCGTTTGCCGTATGTGACCCCCGACACAGATGTGCACCGCCTGACGGACGGCGATATCTCCACCGCCTACAACTGCGGCAAGGCGGCCCTCTGTACGGAACTGAACGTTCCCGCCGGGGCTACCGGCATTTCCGTGGTGACTACGGCTGATTGCAGCGTCAGCAATGCCACCCCCATCGGGCGCATGGACGGTCTCATGACCTTCGAGCTGCAGCCCGGCACCACGAAGGTGACACTGGAGGCACCCCGCCAGTCCGGCATGCGTGTGTACGAGGTCATCTTCCGCTGATTCGCTCCTCCGTCACCCCTTGATTCCTCCCGCCCGCACATCGTCATCCGGTGTGCGGGTGGAATTTTCTCAATACGTCAATCGTACTTTGCGATTCACAACTTAGGCTTGCGGAAGCCGCCTGCCGGTGGTATAGTTCGGGTATGGACTTATCTGCATTCAGAGAAGAATACCTCAAGGACACGCTGCATCGCCGGGATTTGGCGGACTCACCCTTCGTCCAGTTTGACCGCTGGTTCAAACAGGCGCTGGAGGCCGGCATCCCGGAGCCGAATGCCATCAGCATCGCCACCGCCACCCCGGAGGGTCGACCCTCCCTGCGCACCGTGCTGCTGAAGTATTATGATGACCGTGGCTACGTGTTCTTCACCAACTACACCAGCCGCAAAGCTCGCGAGCTGGAGGCCAACCCGGAGATATGCATGATGCTTCCCTGGGTCACGCTGGAGCGCCAGATTATCGTCTATGGCCGCGCAGAAAAAATCTCGCGTGCCGAAACACTCAAATACTTCCTTTCCCGCCCGCGCGAGAGCCAGCTGGGTGCCTGGGTATCGCACCAGAGCCAGGTGATATCCACCCGCAAGCTTCTGATGATGAAATTGCAGGAGCTGAAACACAAATTCTCGGAAGGGCAGGTGCCCCTGCCGGATTTCTGGGGCGGTTTCCGCATTGTCCCGCACCACATGGAGTTCTGGCAGGGCGGTCCCGGCCGCGTGCATGACCGCTTCATGTATACCCTGCAGCCGGATTCCACCTGGAGCATCGAGCGCCTGCAGCCGTGAGAAACCTGATGTTTTAATCAAAAAGCCTCGCAATCAGTTGATTGCGAGGCTTTTTCAGCGGATGGGGTGGGATTCGAACCCACGGAGGGTATTAGCCCTCGGCGGTTTTCAAGACCGCTGCATTCAACCGCTCTGCCACCCATCCGGGGTGTTGCAGGCCACGGTGGCGTGCTGCGGGTGATAGTAGCCTATCTTCGGTGCATGGGCAAGTTTTTTCTGTGGCTGTGTGCAGAAAAACTTGGTAACCGCAACTCGTGAGGAATCATATGGGTTTCTTTGTGTGCCCTTTCTGATGGGCTGCGCTTTTGCTGGTTTGAATGTTATTTCTATGAATGATGGCTTCAATATCCTTTATGATCATGTTTGTAAAAATTTTTTCTCCTGTTCGGTTGATGTGAACCGAATCTTCAAAATATTTTCGATGCGGGCTGAAGATGGGGCTGTAGTTAAGGAAATCAATGTGAGGGGATTCATCTGCCAGTTTTTGGAAAGAATTGACGACGGCATCGTATGTCTCAGGATCACCGTTGCGGTATCCCTGAATGATACCGGGATATACCAAGATGATATGGCAGTTGTTCTGAATCAACAAGTTCATGGTTTGGTGAAATTGCTGTACCAGCTCATCAGAAACATGTATGGCAGAGCGCTTCTTGTTCCAGTCGGCAAGACTGATGCTTTGATTGGATAAGCTCTCCCAATAATTGATCCACCCTCGGCAAGCCCTATACATGGCTACGTCAGCAAAGCGAGAACAACGAATCCATTTGTGCAGATGATAGTCGTACCATTTGGTCGCTTCACGTCGTATTAGTTTATCCATGGGAGGGGAGTCCATGAAAGGATAAAACAGTTTGTATGAGTTATGACTTAAATTCCCCTGACCAAACATGGTTGGGTCAACCCCGTAGATGACGATGGGGGGAGGAGAGTCCTGAACATCCAGAAAATGTTGAATCATCCCGTGCCGTTGGGGGATGTTCACGCCTTCCCGACGGTGAATTGCAAGTTCAAATGCAACACTTTTTGAAAAAAATGCACTCTTAGTG
>CAYYKC010000129.1:0-5505 GCA_964471605.1 uncultured Akkermansia sp.
TGGCATTATCCGCCAGCTTCACCGTCTCGCGGGCGTTGTTGCCGTTGAGGTCATAGACATAGAACAACTCCCGCTGCCCCGTGCCGTAGAGATGTGCCACGCTGCCATCCCGATTGCGGGTGGTGATGAGCGTCGCCCCGGCGGGTGTGGTCAGTGTGGTCGTCAGCCCATCCTCGCTGTAGGCGGTGGTCGTGATGCGACCGAGACTATCCGTGCGGGACGTGATCCGTCCCAGGATATCATAGGTCGTTGCTTCCGTGGTGGTCATGGAGCCGACATCGCGGCGGGTGGTCAGCACACGCCCGGCGGCATCGCGGGTGTAGGTCGTAATCGTCTCCGGCGTGATGACCGATTCACCGTCGCGAACCTCGGAGCGAATCGTCTCCATCAGGCGGCGGGAGGCATCGTAGCCGTAATCCGTGCGCACGCCGTCCTCATCGATTTCCCAGAGGAGTTCACCCGTGCAGATATAGCCGCAGGAGCGGGAGCGACCGTTGTCGTGCAGCGTGGCGATGCGGCGGTTCTGCGCATCATATTGGTGCGTTTCCCCGGAGGTGAGCGCCCACACTCCGGAGGAGAGCAGGAGATAAGACTCCGCACGCAGCACGTTGCCATCCGCAGAGATATACTCCACCGAGCGGGTGGATTGGCCCGCCACGGGAGCACCCGCCACGCGCGTTTCCGTTGTCACCGAATAGAGCGCCCCGTGCAGCGAAGTGGCGGTGTATTGATACCAGGTCTGCACCCCATTGGCGGCCTGCGACATGCGGGGGCGTCCGGCAGCATAGGGATGAGCATACGCGGCGGTATAGGTCTCCGTGACTATGAGCTGCGTGGTGGCCGGAGTGCCGGCCGTGGTGCGGCATTCCACGCGCTCCACACCGTCAGAAGTGGAGTAGGTATATTCCTCCGTGCGAACCGTGGCAACGGAAGAAGCCGTGGCGAGCTTCGTGACGATGCGGGCGGGTTCCGTGCTGCGGGAAGAACCATCCGTGCGATAGCTTGTCTCCGTGACGCGCTGCCCGGCAGCACCCCAAGGGGAAGATTCCGTCACCACACGCCCGGCGGCATCGTAGGTGTAGGTCGTCACCCCGCCATCGGGGGCGGTGCGGGTGATGAGCTGTCCCATGCGGTTGTATTCAAAGGTGGTGGTGCGGGGCAGGGGAGAGCCAAAACCCTCCGTACGGCTCAGCAGGACATCGCCCAGCGCACCGGAAGCATCGTAGACCTCCTGCACGCAGGAAGCTACCGCGTCGCCGCAGGAAAGAGTCGTGACAACGGCGTAGGTCCCGGCGGCAGCATCCTCCGTGCGGGTGCGGGATTCCGTCACCACCGCATCTCCGGAGCCGGAGGAACGCGACCATGTGCCGCCGGAGAAACTCCAGCAGGTCGTGACATCCGGCATGCTCTCCGGCTGCTCTGCATCATGCTCCGTCACCGTGACGGATGAATGTTCGGTATCCACCGAAACAGACACCGTGCGGAACGGAGTACCCGAAACGACATAGAGCGGCGACTCCGCATCCGCTGCCGGGGGTGTGACCTGCGCGGGCAGGTAGAACGATATCGTGTAGCCGGAGCCGTCCTCGCGCGGCAGTATCTCCGTGAGCCCGTCCCAGGGATTCCGGATTTGCCGGATGGCATCGGAGGCCTCATCACGCAGCACCTCCAGATAATCAGCGGCATCTTCTGCCGTGAGCAGTGTGCCGGCGGGAGTCAGCATCCCGGCAAAAGAGCCATCGGAAGGCAGGAAGAAGAGCGCCGAACCGTCCTGTCGGGTAGCGCGGATATACGCGGCATCGCTGAGGGAGCAGGAAGGAGCATCGAGCGACATCTCCGCCACCGCACAGAGCGTGGTGCGGGTGGAAGCGGAGGCCCCCACGGGGAAGAAGTGGTTACCCGCGCCGTTGCACATGAAGTTGAGGTAGGAATCCCCCTCATCCAGACAGACGAGCTGATTGGGCATCACGCCGCCCTGCGGCACCTGCAACACCGTGGCCAGCGGGTGACGCAGACAGAGAGCCGCAGGAGACGCAAGCGCAGCGGCATCGAAAGAGCGGGCTCGCAGCTCCAGCCGGGCAGAGGGCACGCCGGGCAAGCCGCGGAAGGAGGCCGCATTGCAGCTCCAACTCATTTCCTGCGGAGAGGAAGAGCGCCGCACCCCGCTGCCGCCGGAGGAAGAAGAAACTGTAGCAGAGCGGGTGCTGAATGACGCGGGCGACAGATTCTCGGAATTGTCGTTATTCTGCGGAGACGGACCGCCATCGTTATCGGAGCCGGAGGCACAGGTGCATTCGCAGGTACATTCGCTCGGCGGTTCATTGTCATCCGGCACAATGCCGATGATATCCATGACGGGCGTGACGGTGCAGTTGATGTAGGACACATTGCCGTTGGGCGGGTAATTGATGTTGGTGTGAGAGGCCGACACCAGATAATAGCCCCCGCCGGAGATGGGAATAGAGCCGTCAATGGCTACTCCTGCCCCGGACGGGCTGGTATACGACCCACCGCCTGACACCGCAATCGTTACCTGATCATCCACCGTGCCGGAAGCCACGAGGGCAGAAGCGCCGTCATCCGCATGAATGATACGGATAGAATCGCGCAGACAATCTGCGGGATAGGACGGGATATCCTTGTTGTAGGTAAACGTCGCCGCCGAAAGCCCTGATGCCGCGCGGCCGGTAACGGCCTGCTGCACGCTGAAGTTGAGGGAACGACGTGACGAACGGGTAGTTTTATGCTGATATGTGGTCATGATTTGATTCAATCGGGGTTGTTGATGTTGTGTAACAGGTGCTACTCTGGCACAAATTTTTCCGTTTGGCAAGAGTCTACCTGAGATTTTCACTTCGTTTGCGTCTGCGGAAAGAAAGACACATGCGGAGCAGGGGGGGGCTAAAGGATAGCATTCGAACTTCCGGTGAACGGATAATAACATAGCAGAGCCAATAGAATCATTACGCGCGCGCACGCGCGAAAGAAAAAACACGCGATGCATTTATTGTGTCATTTAAGAAAAATTTAATAAATTTCGGTGCATGAGGGGCATAGGGAAGTGGAGAAGAGAAAAAAGGTGAAAAAAATTGCAGAAATTCGTTAAAAATGCAAAGAAAAGGCTTGCAATATAGGGGAAAATGGCTATACTTTGTGACCCGCTAAGTGTGTAGAACTACGCACCATAGAAGGATTTTATCGGGTCCGCCGCCGGAGAAATGGCAGGTTTCCTCAAGGGAGAGGGACTTGTGCATCTACCCCGCAAGGTCCTGAAAAACAACAAACTAAAAGGAAACATGCCGACCATTAATCAGCTCGTCCGCAAGGGACGTACCGTACCGGAAGAGAAGTCGAAGTCTCGCGCTCTTCATAGCTGCCCGCAGCGTCGTGGCGTCTGCCTTCAGGTGATGACCCGTACGCCGAAGAAGCCGAACTCCGCTATGCGTAAAGTTGCTAAGGTTCGCCTTACCAACGGTGAAGAAGTAATCGCCTACATCGGCGGTGAGGGCCACAACCTGCAGGAGCACTCCATCGTGCTGGTGCGCGGTGGCCGTGTGAAGGACTTGCCCGGTGTTCGCTATCACATCGTTCGTGGCGCCCTGGACTGCCTGGGTGTTGACAAGCGCCGTCGTGGCCGCTCGAAGTATGGTGCCAAGCGCCCGAAAGCCGGTGCCGCCGCCGCTCCCGCCAAGAAGCGCTAAGAACTTGAACCTGTAACGATAAGAAAATACAGATATGTCTCGCCGTAAACGTGTTTACAAGAAGATTGAGCGTCGTGACTCCCGCTACGATTCCGTGCTTGTGGGTCGCCTCATTGGCAAGGTGATGCTTGCCGGTAAGCGTGCTCTTGCAGAGCGCATCGTGTACAAGGCCATCGATCTGGCTAACGAAGGTACCGATACCGTGAGCCCGCTGGAGGTTCTGACGCGTGCTATCGAGAATGCCAAGCCCCGTGTGGAGGTGAAGAGCCGCCGCGTGGGTGGTGCAACCTACCAGGTGCCGCTGGAAGTGGCTCCGGATCGCTCTGAGGCTCTCGCTATGCGCTGGATCATCAATTTCGCCCGCAACCGCAAGGGCATCCCCATGGCCAAGGCTCTGGCCAACGAAATCAAGGAAGCTGCAGCCAATCAGGGCGCTGCTGTCCGCAAGCGCGACGATGTGCACAAGATGGCTCAGGCCAACCGTGCCTTCGCTCACTTCCGTTGGTAAGAAACGGCCGCGGAAGTTACTCGTAATCTCTGAACAATAACAACTTCATATTACTTTCAATTATGGCTAATGTAAGCAGCCCCAACCGCAAGGCCCCGCTGGAGCGCTACCGTAATTTCGGTATTGCCGCTCACATTGACGGTGGCAAAACCACGCTTTCTGAACGAATCCTGTTCTACACCGGCATGATCCATAAGCTCGGTGAGACGCATGAAGGCTCTGCCACCACCGACTGGATGGAGCAGGAACAGGAGCGCGGTATTACCATTACCTCCGCCGCCGTTACAACCAACTGGAAACAGCTCCCTGCTGAGGGTTGCTACAAGATTTTCGAGAACGAGAACTTCCAGCTCAACGTTATTGATACTCCCGGGCACGTGGACTTCACCGCAGAGGTGGAGCGCTCCCTGCGCGTGCTCGACGGCGCTATCGTGGTGTTCTGCGGTGTTGCCGGTGTGCAGCCCCAGACCCAGACCGTGTGGCGTCAGGCTTCCAAGTACAACGTGCCCCGTCTGTGCTTCGTGAACAAGATGGACCGCATCGGTGCCAACTTCGACAACGTGCTGGCCGACATCCGCACCAAGCTGGGTGCCAACGCCTCCCCCGTGCTCATCCCCATCGGCTCCGAGGACGCCCTCGCCGGCCAGATTGACGTGGTGAACCAGAAGGCCATCATGTACAACTCCTCCGACAAGCTGGGCTCCACCATCGAGGTGGTCGACATCCCCGCCGAGCTGAAGGAAGAGGCAGAGATGGCTCTGGAGGAGCTGAAGAGCCGTGTGGCTGACGTGGATGACGAGCTCGCCGAGCTCTTCCTCATGGAGGAACCCATCGATGCCACGACCCTGAAAGCCGCTATCCGTCGCGCCACGATTGCCAACAAGTTCGTGCCCGTTGCCGGTGGTTCCGCTTTCAAGAACAAGGGTGTGCAGGGTCTTCTGGACGCAGTGGTGGACTACCTGCCCTCCCCGCTGGAGGCCAAGCAGGCCACGGTGACCTCCACCATCTCCAACGGTCTCGACGAAAATGGCTATGAGACCTTCGAGGTGAAGGAAATCAACCCCTCCGACGAGGACAAGCCCGTTGCTCTGGCATTCAAGCTCTGGGCCGACAAGTTCGTGGGCTCTCTGGTGTTCATCCGCGTGTACACCGGCGTGATTCGCAAGGGCGACACCGTGTACAATCCCCGTACTCGCAAGCGTGAGCGCGTGGGCCGTCTCCTCCAGATTCAGGCCAATGTTCACACCGACGTGGACGCCGTGTACTCCGGCGATATCGCCGCTATCGTGGGTCTGA
>CAYYKC010000130.1:0-5475 GCA_964471605.1 uncultured Akkermansia sp.
GCCGCCAGGGCTCAAACGAAGCTCCTGAACCGAGAGGTTCAGGAGCTTCTTCTGTTTACCCCACTCGGCTCAGCGAGCCGAGTTTTTCACCCAAGGCGCAGCCTTGTTTTCGCCATCGGCAGCGCCGATTCTTCACCACGCCCGGCAGGGCGTTCTTCACCGCTCGCGCAGCGAGCTTTGATAGCCGCGATTTTATTTTCCTGCGCTATCCCTGATGCGGGGCTGAAGTCCCGCGCCGCGATCCGGTTGCGGGTAGATTTCACCACTGCATGTCAAGCTTGCTTACGCTCGCGTAGAGTTTTTTGATGGTGCGGGGAAGGGTGGTTTTGCGCGGGAATGCTTCATTGTTGCTTCTGTTGGTTTTTTAGGCGTAGTAAGCCACGATTGCCGCTTGCAGGGAGGCAGGGCCGAGGGTATGATGGTGACATGAGCTCAAAGGTAACGGCTGAACAATTGGATAAGGTGCGCGTCTGGGCATCCGAGGGAATCGACCTCAACGGCATTCAGAAGAAACTGGTGACGGATTGCGGGGTGCATCTCACCTACATGGATGTCCGCTTCCTGTTGCTTGACCATGGTATCGAGATTGCCTCCGCTCCCGCCCCTGCAAAAGCTCCCGAAAACACACCCGCGCCGAAACCGGCCGAGGCTGCACCCACGGAGACGGCCGATGCGGCAGCGGCTCCCGGCGCACCGAAAGTGACCCTGGATGAGCTGCAGCTCCCCGGGGCGCTGATTTCCGGTAAGGTGGAGTTCCCCTCCGGCACGCGCGGTGCCTGGATGATTGACCAGATGGGTCGCTTCGCCTGGAACGACCTGAGCGGCACTCCCACGCAGGAAGAGTTGCAGGCATTCCAGTTCGAGCTCACGCAACTCCTCAGCCGCGGTCGCTGAACCGACAATTTTTCTATCCGAAAATCCCCTACAGGTTTTTTCTGAGAAATGCTCATCGTAGCAGGCTGCTATGCGTGCTGCTGAGTCGCTCTCGTAATGCGCGAACACATATAGCGCCTGATCACCCGGGCGTGTTTGCCGATGTATTCGCGCTGCACCCCGGCCTCTCTGCCATCGCGGTACAGTGAGATGATATCATCCGGCTGGTCACCCTTCCATTCCATATTCCTTCGAGCTTGGCAGGGCGGCGGCGTTGGCGTTTGTCACTTGGCAATCGCTGGACCACAGCAGCACGTCAGCGATGGTCACAGCGTGCTCCTCATAGGAAAGCACCTCCGCCGCAAAGGCCGCCGCCAGCGTCACATCCCTCTTCCTCAGCGGACTGTCCGCAAACGGTATCAGCCGCCGCTTCATCGGCCTCCCCGTCACCGCGCACACTCCCCAGCTCCGCCTCACTCAGTCCCGCAGGCAGCGCTCTCAGCAGCTTGCTTTCTATTTTCAGCTTTATCATCGTTTGGGTGTTGACTTTTTTTGTTTCGGTGCTTTAATGTCCACACGGGACCGCCGGAGTTAAATTGCCCTATATGGGAGTTTATTGCTCATGGTCCCTCTTTTTTTGCTCACATGAACGTGATAAATCATTGGGTCGCTCATCTTGTTTTTATATTCAAACCCGGTCAGCTTCACACTATATGTTTTTTCGCCCACTTTCATATCAGCCTCACGTTCACGCACCCACTCTAAATCACGGTCTTTCTGATTCCCTTTTTTCGGGCGGCGTGTAGTAAGCGGGCGGGATGATTCCCACAGCTCATCCACCATCGTGGCTGCTGTCAGATGCGCAGCGCGGCTTGCGGCTGTCTTGTATGTTGAAACCTTGTTCACCATCTCATTCCGGCTTTTCTTTGATACATAAAATTCCTTCTGTTCCATTCCGGGTGCTACAAACCTCTTACCGGGCACGCCTCGGGATATTCCCTTGCTATTCACCCGGCGACAACCATCTACCAGCTTGCTGTATTTTTTCTCAGCTTCCTGCACACTGGTCTCCGGGGCATACACTTGTACCTCCATCTGCCCGTTTTCGCGCTTCATCACATTGCAACGATCTTCATATGGCTGCTCTATACTTTGCGTTTCTCGGTAGCCGCCACGCTCTTCTGCGCTGCCTGTTGCTCCGCATCCCCGGCGGCAGCACTTGCCTGCGCGGAGTCCCTGCGTTGCCCGCCAAGCTGCTGCTCAGCCCCGGTGGCCTGCATTGCGGCGACTTCGCTCTGCGTGCGGGCAGCACTCAGCTGCTCATCAGCCGCTGTGGCCACCTTGCTCACCTCCGCTGTCTTCTGCCTGGCGTTTGCCAGTCCAGCCTCTGCTTGCGTGGCCTGCTGTGCAGCGGCAGCCGCCCCGCCGGAGCCCGGCGGAGTCTCCGCCGCACTACCGCCGCTACTCGGCGGCTGCACGGCGGCGGCATTCTGCTTCAGCTTCTCTATATCCGCATTCGCTGCGGCGGCTCCGCTGGGGTCATACTCCATCCCCAGCCCGATTTCCATATCAAATGCCTTGTCTGCCATAATCGTAAAATATCATTCTTCCGGTTTGATGTTGATTTTCCGCAGGTGAAACGCCGCGCCCTCTCGCGCCGCTGCCTGCATCTGTTCCACCGTGGGCAGCACACGCGGATTCGGCTTGTGTACCGTCCTCTTCACCAGCTGCCCGTGGATGCGGATTTCATCCTCCTTGCCCTTTTTGCCGGGGATATCCTCCACCAGCAGCACCTTGCCCGCCTTCGTCTTGATGACATGCAGCTTCTTCGGGTTCTTCACCACATCGATGAGGTCACCCCCATTCGCCCGCAGTTCTTTGCCCGGCAGCAGCAGACTTTTGGTTGGCCGCCCCGTCAGTTCGCTGATGTTGCCGCGAGGCTTCACCACGCCGCCGAAAAAGCGCAGCGACACCCCTCGCTTCAGAATCTCAATCCGCGCCCGCGCCGTGCTGCCCTCACTCGCCTGCGGGCTCACATGCACGGAGTCTGCCGCCTCCTGCCAGAACTTTCGCCCGGGAAGCCTGCGGAAATGCTCTTCCAGCGTACCGCGCACATGCCCCGCCGCAGAATGCAACACATCCGCTCGTTGCTGCGGCGCGATATCGGCCAACTTGCGGATGTTTTTTACAGTAAACGTTAATTTCAGCATAACAGACTTGATGAGTGATGATTGCTATGATAGAATAAAGCCGTGAAAGGCAAGCCCACAGGAAAGAAAACCCTCCACACTCCACCGCAGGAATTTGCTGCTGCGGCAAAGGTGCGCTCGGGTGCTGCCTGGCAGGCCAGAATGCAACTTGACCGGGAAAAGTACGAGGCTGGTATCAGGGAGAAAATGCCTGCCCACCGTCGGCCTCTTACTGTTGAAGAAGGAATCTACAAACAGTGGCGCTGATTTACGGTTCCTCCACCCAGATTTCATAGATAACCCTCCCGTCTTCTGTCCTGGTGATTTTGGGATGCCGACTCACCACCCGCAGGGGTATATCCCCGGGCATCCAGCTTTCCCCCTCAGATGAGATACCCAGAGGCGGCTGCTTGTCCGTCTTCACATATTGGTACAGCCCATCAATGCGGCGGCGGCTTCTGTACTTCTTCATGTGCAGAATAATGCTGTAGCGTCTGTTGGCGTAGCGGTAAATAGTGGCTTGGTTATTGTTCCAGCTGTCTACTACAACCCCCGGCAAGGCGCGATACCAGGATTCATTATGTTCATCCACGGTAAATATCTTTTTCAAAACGGTGTTGAATTTGAGTTCATCAGAAAACGACAGCGCGCGGTGAATGGTCATCTTCGGGTCGCTGCCATCTGAAACGGTGGGGATGATGCGGTCTCGCAGCGTCTCAGCCACGGCGCGGCGCGGGTCATTCAGAGCGCTTTTATTGATTTGGCTGTTATCGTTAATCATCTGCGGCGCGATATCGGCCAACTTGCGGATGTTTTTTACAGTAAACGTTAATTTCAGCATAACAGACTTGATGAGTGATGATTGCTATGATAGAATAAAGCCGTGAAAGGCAAGCCCACAGGAAAGAAAACCCTCCACACCCCGCCTCCAGAAATTGTGAGGGCTCAGAGGATTCACGTCCAAACCTGGTGGCAGCAGGAAATAGAAGAAGAGCGCCACCGGCATGAACCGGAGCGCCGTGCTGACTTTAAGCATTCGGAATGGAAGAAAACGCCCGGTCGTCCTGTGCATTGATTCATTCATCTTCTTCCAGAGTGTAGGTGTCGCGTATAATTTTGCCATCTGCGGTTCTTGTTTCTGTTCGTTTCAGCTCCACTATGCGGAAGCGGCTTCCTTTCATGAATATCACCTCGCCCTCCAGTTTCATGGGAATCCCGTGATTTTGCTGGATAGTCTGTATGGCATCGTAGAGCGGTCGCAAATCTTTTCCGCTGCGGTGCTTTTTCAGCACCAGAAGCACCTGGTACTTGTTCGTCCGGCGTTTGTCTTGGTTATCCCCTCGCATATACTTTTCGGCGTTGCGCTTTGTTCCGAAAGAATCCCCTGTTTTCCAGGGTGCAGGCGTGTAGGTATTTCCGGCAGCCCGGCAATTTTCGCGCAGGGCATTCAGCTTTTCCTCTGAATCAAAATGCATGCCGCGATAAAGCGTCTCGTTTGCTTCCTGGGATTGCAGGCGCGTGAGCAAATCCTCCATTGCTCGGCGCATGGCGGGAGACGCAGAGCCATCCGCATTGAATTGTCTGCTGTTGTTAATCCATTGCACCAAGGCTTTTTCTTGGACATTTTTGAACCCTTTGTCAGCTATCCATTGCGGGATACCTTTTTTCCAAATATCTGCCAACTCCTGCGGTGTGTAGGGTTTGCTTCCATTGAGATCTGTGGATTGAGCTTTTCCGTTTTTCACCTCCAGCAGAGAGCCCATCAGCTTCTCCAGCGCTTTCCGTGTCGCGGCATCCAGATTATCGATATCGGTCTCCAGATGGTCATTGAGAGACGTGCGCGCGGATTCCTGACGCTTGTGCCGTCTGTGCGTTTGCGAACTATCCAGACTTTCATCCAGCTGCTCAGATGTGAGCTCGGGGACTTGCCGCTGCTGACCGGGTACATCACGCGGTTTCTCCTCGCCATACAGCATCGGCGGCGGAGACTGGCGTCTTCCACTGCTCACAGCGAACCCCCATCTTGTGCAGCCTGGTGGTGGTAGACGTACGGTACACCCACCCCTGCACCTCGGCCGCCTCCCGCCCCGTCATCCACCCCTCCGGCGGCTGCGGTCCTTGATCGTACCCTCCAGCCCCGGCTCCGGGTACTTCACCCCCGGCACCTCTTTCCAGCGTTGCGCTCTATACTTCATCTCGTAAATCGTAATTCTTATTGACTTTTTCCTTCTTCTACGCTACCTTGAATGTCCTGACGGCACCAGAGAGCTCAGCGGTAAGGTCCAAGAGCTGCCTCTCCGTAGCCGGGGGGTTCCGCCCCGAGGCATCTGTCAGTAGGCCTGAGTCCCTGACTTGGGCTTTTTCGGTGAATTGCAAGTTCAAATGCAACACTTTTTGAAAAAAATGCACTCTT
>CAYYKC010000131.1:0-5449 GCA_964471605.1 uncultured Akkermansia sp.
CCAAACGCCCCCGCGTCACTAAGGCTCGCGGAGGTCAGAGCATGCACAACTTCGGTCTGGCGTGGGATTTCGGCGTCTTTCAGGGTAAGAGCTACTTCGGTAACAGCCCTATGTATGCCGAGCTAGGCAAACTCTACAAGCTTGTCCCCTCCGTTGAATGGGGTGGTACATGGAAGAACTTTGTCGACCAGCCGCACCTCCAGCTCAACAAGTACTCCAATACAGCCGCTGCTCGCGCGGCCTTTGAATCCTGATTCCCATGGCTGCCAAAGGTCTATTTGTGCGCGGATTTACCGCCGATGAGGTCAAGGCTATCCAAGCCAAGGCCAAAGTTCTCTTGCTGGAGGGTAAAACCATCATGTCTTGGAATGATGGAGGCGGTACATCCGTCACTAAGCAGATGGTAATGCCTGTCTCCGAGATTCTGGAGGAATGCGCCTACGCTCTTCGCCGCTTGGAACCGACATCTTCAACACCTCCCGGAGAACACGATGCTCCGGGCTCATTCGTATCCTATCGCCTCCCGTTATGAACGCTTTCCAACGCTTTGCCACCCGCCTGTTCTTCGGCATCAATTCAACCTACGAATCAGCCAACCGCTCACCGCGCCGGGCTCATGTTCCGGGTTCTGCTCCCCGGGATGCGTCTTTAGATCTCACGCCCGGCGTGCGC
The DNA here is from genome assembly GCA_964471605.1 of uncultured Akkermansia sp. GTDB lineage: Bacteria > Verrucomicrobiota > Verrucomicrobiia > Verrucomicrobiales > Akkermansiaceae > Akkermansia. The sequence goes on from CAYYKC010000131.1 coordinate 673, forward strand.
TCCGAACTGGTGCGCCGCTCCCGCTATCTCGTCCGTAATTCCGGATTCATTCGGGAGATGGTGAGCAGCATGGCTCTTTATTCTGTTGGTGATGGACTGAAACCTCAGGCCGAAAGCGTGGATAGGGATTGGAACCGTAAAGCAGAGGAGTACTTCAATCGCTGGAGCCGACATGCAGAGCTGACTGGGCGTTTCAATCTGACGCAATGTGAGCATCTGGCCTGCAAAGCCGTTGATACGGATGGTGAGATTTTCATTCATAAGGTCATGCACCAAGGGACTCCCCGAGTGCAGATGATTGAGGCTCATCGTATCGGAGATATGTCGGATGCAGATAACATGATTGATGGAGTGAAGCTCGATTCCAACGGGAAACCGCTGTCCTATCGTCTGTTGAATGATGACGGCTCGTATTCCGACCTCCCGGCAGAACACGTTTTGCACCTCTTCGACCCCGATGCCGTATCGCAGGTGCGTGGATGTCCAAGCTTGCAGCATTCCATCAACCATATCATTGATGAGATGGAGCTGCTTGCTCTGGAAAAGCACGCAGTAAAGGACAATGCCGATATTACCCGCGTTCTCACCACCGCCCGCGATGATGCGGACGATGGCGATTTCCGATTAGGTGCATCCACGGCTCAGGAAGCATCCGATACCGGATGGCTCCAGCGTATTCTGGGAGGCAAACTGGTAAAAATCCAGCCGGGGGAGGATATCAAGCCGTTTGAAAGTTCTCGCCCGAGCCCGACCTTTACCGGATTCCTGGAGCATTTGCGCCGCGATTCGGCATTAGGCTTGCTTCCCTTTGAGTTCGCGGCGGACTCCTCCAAGCTGGCCGGTTCCGGGGTGCGTCTCACAGTCGCTAAGGCCGACCGCCGTTTTTCCTACCGCCAGACCTTGCTTATTGACCGCATGCTGCGCCCGCTCTGGCTCTGGGTGATTGGCCATGCCATCAGCATCGGGAAGCTGGAAGCAGTAGAGAACTGGACGGAGGTCAATTTCACCACGCCTCGCCGCGTAACCGTGGATGCCGGGCGCGAAGCCATGCAGAACCGGGCAGACGTGGAAGCCGGGCTCAAGACGCTTACCGACCACTTTGCGGAGCTGGGCATGGATATTCACGAAGAGGTGGAGAACCGAGCCCGGGAAATGAAGCTGATAGCCGAGACTGCTCAGAAATACGGCATTGAGCCCCAGTTGTTATTCGCCTCATTTCGCAACATCCAAGTGCCTATTCAGACGCCCGAACCTAAACCGGAAGATTACATAGCCACATGATTACGCATATCACTACAGAACGCATCTGGCTACTGGAGCCGGATGCCTATTTCCAGCTTGCTGCTCTCCCTATGCCGGGAACGTTGCCGGACATGCCCCGGTCTGCATCTCACGCAGATGTTTATCAGGACGGGGCATTGGCGACCGTGCCTATCCATGGGACGATGTTCCGCTCTCTCCCGGAATCGGCCTCCCGCTTACTACACGCGCTGGGTGTTGAGTTTTCAGAGACGGCAAACGTCGCAAAGACCCTCAAACGCCTCGAGACAGACCCGTCTGTACATGTTGTACTGCTGGACATCGATTCCTCCGGCGGAACTGTCAACGGAACGCCGGAATTGGCCAATGCGGTGCGTCACCTCAGCAAACACAAGTTCGTTTATGCCTACACGGCAGGTCTGGCTTGTTCTGCTGCCTACTGGGTGGCCAGCCAATGCGATGGCATCTATGCTGCTCCTTCCGCACGAGTCGGAAGCGTGGGCGTGATTCTTCCGCTGATGGATAGTAAAGAAGCCTACGCGCAAAAAGGCCTCCGCATGGATGTTTTCGCTGCGGGTAAGTACAAGAGCACCGGGCTGACCGGAACCTCTCTTTCCGAGGAACAACGCGACCTGTTGCAGCAGCAGGTTGAGAATACTTGGGCTGATTTCAAGGCTGCCGTTACGAAGCGTCGCCGCTCGATTGCCCCGGAGCATCTGGAGGGGCAGACCTTTACCGGAACGCAAGCTCGGCAGTTCGGGCTGGTGGATGCCTGTGCCGATAATCTCGAATCAGTACAGCAAAAGCTTCTTGCCCGCCACGGTTAATTTTGACACCACCAACATGAATATGGATACCATCGATGAACAACTTGATGCCGCTACCGCTAAGGTCAATGAGCTGACTGCTCAGCTGGCCGAGGTGAATGCGGCTTTGGAGACGGCTCAGGCAGAAAAGACCTCTATGGAGGCCGTAAATGCCGAGCTGTCTGATAATCTCACGGCTTGCCGGGATAAACTGGCCACCATGGAAGCCTCCCTCCGTGATGCTAACGCCCAAATCCAGCAGTTGAAAGCCGAAGCTCGTACCGCCGAGGAGCGTGCCGCTGAGTTCTACGGAACCAATGCCGGACAGGCAGTAGCGGTTACGGCCAAGGGGAACGACAAGACTATCCCTGTGGCGGAGCGATTTAAGGCTATCTCTACTCCTGAAGGGCAGACTCAGTTTATCCGCTCTCTTTCGGAAGCAGAGCGAGCCGAGCTCTTCTCTAATATCTAACCACCAACAACCAATATGGCTAATACCATTACCGACCTCAAAGATGTCAGGATTTCGCAGGCCGCGCTGATGCCGTGGATGGAAACCCTGCTGCCGCTCTCTGCATTCAGCACGAACTTCTCTCCGGATGCCGCTGACAAGCTCGACACCATCAAGGTGCCAGTCATCGGTGCTCCGTCTGCTTCGTCTGACTATGATGGAGACTACACCAAGAACTCCGATTCGGAGGCCAGCTCCGTTGCTGTGACGCTTGACCGTCACAAGTTCAAGACGGTGCATCTGACCGCCAAAGAGGCTGCCACCACGGCAATTCCGCTGCTGGAGAAGCTGGTCACGACTGCTACTCAGCAGCTTGCTCAGGATGTCATGGCCGATATTTTCTCGGCTATCACGGCAGCTAACTACGGTGCGCCCGCTGTACCTGCCATGGCCGCTGAGGACTTCAACTACAAGACGATTATCAAGATTCGCGAGGCTTGCGCTGCCGCCAAGATGCCACAGGATTCCCGCGCCATGATTCTGGATAACAGCTTCTTCTCGTCTCTGCTTGCGGACGATATTGTAGCGAAGTCCTATATCACGCCTCTGGCTCAGTCCGGCGTGGTTGAGGCCAAGATTAACCGCATTGCCGGGTTCAACCTGTATGAGACAGGCTGTGTGCCGGACAACGGGGAGAAACTGGTCGGTTTTGCCGCCCATCCGTCCTCTCTGGCTATCGCGATGCGTTACCTGACGCCTATCGCCAACTATGATGAGGCCGGGGCTGTTACCGACCCGGTTACCGGGCTTACCTTCGGCTATCTCCGCTATACGGACACCAAGAGCAATAAGGTGTATATCACGCTGGAAGCTCTCTACGGCTTCAAGGTGGTTCGCCCGGCTGGTCTGCAGCGCATTGTTTCCACATGAGCGGCCTTGCCACAGAAATGACAACGGACTTCCTCTCCTTGTGGGAGGAAGTTCCTGTCACTCTGCATTATGGAGATGCAAAGCTGCGGGTTCTTTTATCGCACTCTGACCGTTCCCGGGATTTAGACTTGGGCGGGTTTGCGGAAAAACGAGCCATGGGAGCCCGAGCGCTTCGTGCCGAATTACCTCCGAGCATGAAGCCGGGATGCCTGGTCTCTGTAGACGGAACAAGCTATCGAGTGGAGAGCATCGGTACTCGCCCCGGCCTCCCTATTGTTACCCTTGACCTGTTGGAGCCATGAGTGCTAATGTTACCATCAATGATGCTGAGTTACAGCGCAAGATTGGCAAGCTGGCTATTCTATCCGGCAAGGGGATTGACGATGCCGTCAGGCAGGTGGCAAGTCGATTCGTAAAGGCCGCCGTCCGCAACACGCCTCCCATGATTCTGCGAATCTCGCCCGGTCAGGCCAAGCGCGAGTGGACAGCCCGAGTAACGGCCAACTACACCAAAATGCCCGTGGTAAACGGTAAGCGCCTCTCCCCATCTGAAATGAAGCGAGTCCTCACTCAGAAAAAGAAGCAGCTCGGGCGTGAGGCCGCTGGTTGGAACGCTGCTGCTACGCAGCTCAAGACTAAGGTTCCCGCTTGGGTGAAGCACCACTCCGGTGAGGGCTCTTGTATTATCCGACAAGGCCGTCATGGCAAGGTGGAAATATCGATAAGCAACTCGGTTCCTTATGGGCAGGACATTCTACGCATTCGTTCCCGCTTTGTTCTGCAATCCGTCAAACATGGGCTGGATGGTACGCTCCGCGCCCTGAAACGCAAACTCATTCGCTCGGCACGATGAATCCTCATTCTTTTCCGGAATCTTTACGGCTCCGTCTGGCAGAATCTTTTTCTGAGCTGAATATCTACACCGCTGTTAGTGGGGATGACCGCTCGCTGCCGTATGTTCTTCTTACTCTATCAGCGGGGGAGGAAAGAATCCTCAGAAATCACACATGGGAATGTGAGTTGGTGGTGCAGTTGCACTCCAACGCCCATGACCTCGGAGGGGATGCTGCACGACATTATTTCTCCGGCCTCTGTGCAGCGGTGTGTAATGACGAACTCCGGGAGGCATTGAACAAATCAGCCTCCGATTTCTTTCTCTATCGCATTTCTCTCCTCGGAGTAGATGAGTCTCAGGCGATGGACGATACCTTTATTCAGACTGCCCGATTCCGGGTATTGATTCAATTTTGACACACTCTCAATGTTATGGCTACTATTATCGGAACAGTCGGCGTATTCGGGTTCGATGAAGACCAGCAGGGAATCCTGT